>JAJFMH010000070.1 GCA_021772245.1 Chlamydiota bacterium
TTACAGAAGCAGCATTCAATATTTCTCTTTATGTCTGCAATAATTCTAATACATCTTCCCACGTAAGTTTTGTAATGGCTTCATCGTCGCAACTTACAATCTTCTTCACGATTCCTTTCTTTTTGTTTTGCATATCTACAATCTTCTCTTCGATTGTGTTCTTTGTAACAAGTTTATAGACAGAAACAGACTGTTTTTGTCCAAGTCGGTATACTCTGTCTGTTGCTTGACTCTCAACAGCTGGATTCCACCACATGTCGTAGTGAATTACAGTATCTGCTCCCACAAGATTAAGTCCGGTACCTCCAGCTTTTAGTGAAACTAGAAAAACAGAAATGGTTGGATCATCATTAAATTCATTTACAATCTCTAAACGGTTTTTGCTTGAGCCATCAAGATAGGAGAATCGAATGCCCATTTTCTCAAAGTCTTTCTTCATAATCTGGAGCATTTTTGTGTATTGAGAAAAAATCACAGTCTTGTGATTTCCATCAATGAGCGTTTGCAAAAGATCGAGTAGCATATCATATTTTGCAGAGTCACCAGTCTCTGCATTTTCTTTTGCAAAAATAGCCGGGTGACAGCAAATCTGTTTTAGCCTGGTAAGAGTTGCAAGAACATGAATTTGAACTCTATCAAACCCATCTCTCTCAACGAGTTTAACAAGTTCATTTCTTGCAGATTCAGCGTATGATTTATAAAGTTCACTTTGCTCACCGAGTAACTTTGTATGGTATGTAATCTCGGATACAGGTGGAAGGTCTTTTAATACATCAATTTTCATTCTTCGAAGTATAAACGGGGATACTTTCTTCTTTAAATAAGAAAGATTGGCGTGCTGTTCATCCCCAACTGATCGAATATATTTTTCAGAAAATCGATCATAAGAATTCAAAAACCCTGGCATTAGGAAATCAAATAAAGACCACAATTCATCAAGAGAATTTTCAATAGGGGTACCAGATAAAATCAGTCTGTGTTCTGCTTTCAGCTGTTTTACAGATTTAGCATTTCGAGTCCCTCTATTCTTAATATGCTGCGCTTCATCCAAAATACAATAGGTAAATGTGCATTTCTCATAATGCTCTACATCTTTTTGTAACAAGCTATACGATGTAATAATTACATCGTAGTTAGCTACATTACTGATCATTTTTTTTCTTTGATGGGGCATCCCATCAACGATTAACAATTTAAGACCCGGATTGAATTTGGAAAACTCTTCTTTCCAATTGTAGAGAAGAGATGTAGGACAAACAATCAACGATGGATTTTTTGCCTTTGATGCAATTTGAGTGACAGCAACTATGGCTTGGAGGGTTTTCCCAAGACCCATATCATCTGCAAGAATTCCATTTAAAAACATAGCTCGAATACGCTCTAGCCAGTTTACACCTTCCTCTTGGTAATGTCGAAGTTCTGCTTTTACTTCTTTGGGGATTGGAGTGAACTTAAGTACTTTTTCACCCAGCATCTGAGATCTGATTTCCTTGAGACGCTTTGTCATTGTAAAGGTAACAGGAAGGTTTTCAAAACATGAACCGTCGATATTGGCAATGCTCCAAATTGGTCTTTCCAGTACGTGCTCATCTAGTTTTTCAATACCTAGCTCATCAAAAATCTGAACAAGAGAACCGAGTTTTTCTAAATCCAATACTAGAATTTTAGGCATTTTTTTATTTGCAGATTTTTTGGAAGACGCATTTCCAATATCAAGTTCTAGATATCTTCGCTTAGAAACAATGCAATCCCAAAGTCTATCAATTGTAACCCCTTTCAATGCGCCATTAATCTTTATTGAAATCTTATAAACATCCATTCGATCTGTTTCTGAAAGAGAAAGTGTAAATTCTGACTCATCATAAATGAATTGATCAAGCAGGTTCTGCGGACAGTTGAAAGTAGCTCTATGCTTGTTTCTCGGAATTGTATCCGTCATAAATTCAATAATTTTCTTTTCAGACTTCGAAACAAATATTCCTGATTTTGCATCATATGCAAAATCTCGGAAAAGATCTTCAGCCATCTGTTTTTCTTCTACTAGATTTCGAGCGACAATACCATCAGCAGATAAAAATGTTTCCAAGTTCTCATATTTTAATTGGTGAAAGGATGCAGGAACTACCTTATCGTCATATTTGAAATGCAGCTTCGCATCCAATTCTGAGTTTAAATAAGAAAGCTCACAAATTGCATGCAATTCCCCTGTATATGGAAGCGTAACAAACTCCTCTAACACTTCTCTGTTTGCGACTTCAGCATAAGAGGAAAGTTCAGGAATTGCATTTTCCACAAAACTACCAAAAAGAGGCTCCGGAATCGTCACTTCTCTAAGAGGGAAAAGGGACCTAAGATGCTTAATAGTAATTTCCGGCGAAAAGCGATAATAGACTTGTTCATAAACTATCCCTGGATGAATACACTCAAAAAATTGTACAGACTCAAGGGTTGCTAGCTGAGAATCGATTTGAATCATAGGATTCAAGAGCACTTTTGGTGAAGGCGCTTTGATATACTCTAGGGAAACTTGCATCTGAGGCGCTGATTTAGAAAATTGAAGTGGAGTCTCAATACTTTCTGCATATAGACCTGGAAGAGCTGGTAGTTCATCCTCATGAAACTTTCTGCTAATACCATGCTCAATGGACCGATCAAAAACAGATGCAAGCATCATTCCAAAAGTTTTCACATCAAGTCTTGCAAATTTTTGTGATCTCTCACTACCACTTTTTTGGACAAATACTGCGTGATCAAAAATCACTTTTGCAATTTCTTTACCTATTTCATCGAAAGACTCATAAGAAAAAAAATATTTTTTACCACTAATATATATAGAATCCTCAAGCTTGGCAGCCTCAACAAATTCTTTTACAACTGGAACTTGCAAGGGTTTCGACCTTGAAGGCAGACGAAGTGCTAATTGAAAATCTACAAATCCTGTTTTAGGTGTATTTGCCATTGAGAAAATTAGAGCAATTTCACATAAATCAATCTGGTGCACTTCTTGTGGCAAGAAAAAAGGTGATTTAGATAAAAGGCTCGCAGCCTGAATATATTCATCTAAAATTTCTTTTTGATAATTTTCTTCTAGTCTTTGCTCTTCTTTATTTGCAGCAGCTTTAACCACTTCTAAGATTTCCTGTTTTTCTTCACAGACATCTTCTGCTTCTCCAATTTCTTCCAAATTGGAGTCTTTAGAATATTTTACAAGGATTTCATCCAGATTTGCTTCTAAATAGTATAAAATTGCAGCGATATGTTGGCAGTCATAGTTATAGGGGCAATCGCAATTGGAATCGATGGTTTCACATTCCAGGCGATCGATTTCCATCTCAATTTCATAAGTGTTTTCGTATTGTCCGAGGACTTGAGCTGAAATCCGAAGCGCCCTGGTGTCAAGGTCAAGAATTTTAGCTGAAACAACTTTGTTTCCATCATATAAATTCTTACCTTCTTTTAAGATATTTGCTGAAAAATCTTGCTTCAATTTTCTTAAATTTAACATTTTTTAGATTCTTTCCTTGTTTTACTCGCCTCGTCAATGGATTAGCTTTTACATTTTTTTTTTTACGACTTCAACGAAAAACTTTCAAAGAGAGCTTTTTTTTTCATTTTGTCCATCAAAGGACTTCTGAGGTGATTAAAAACTTCCTTTTCTAGTCTTGTAAAAAAAGATGGCAAACTCCATAATTTACCGATTAAGTCTGCGGGTGTAGCTCAGTGGTAGAGCATCACGTTGCCAACGTGAGGGTCGTGAGTTCGAATCTCATCACCCGCTTTCTTATCTTTAGATTAAATCTGACTCCAAAACTCAAATTCACGAGGAAAATCAATGAGTGATACAGAAGCTAAAACAGACACTTTTGAAAATGACAAAGTCACCCTATCTGTAACTCGAAAAGAAAACTGCCAAGTTGAATTTGATGTAAAAGCTACTAAAGAACTCGCAATGAAGGGTCAAAAAGAAGCTTTAAAGGAAGTTGCTAAAAATGTATCTCTTCCTGGATTTAGAAAAGGAAAAGCGCCAGATAGCCTCTTACTTAAGACCTATCCTGACCAAGTCAAAGAAAAGTCTCAGAAAAAATTTGCTGATATCGTGTTCATGGAGTGCATGAATCTTACCAAAATTCCCGTTCTTCGAAGTGGCGATCAAATCACCTTCAATATGAAAAACTATCAATTAAACGATACATCGGAAATGACATTTTCATTTGAATCTGAGCCAACTGTTCCATCTGTCGACGCTACAACTATAAAACTGAAGCAACCAAAAAAAGAAGAAATTACGGAAGAAAAGTTAAATGACTCTGTAAAAAACATGCAGATGTATTTTGCTAAGTGGGAAGAGATCAAAGATAAGGCGATTGAGCTTGGTGATTTTGTAACACTCAACGCCGATGTTTTAGAAAATGACAAATATGTGAATGCTTTTCAAAACACTCGATTTGAAGCAACAGAAGAAAAGATGGCAAAGTGGATGCTTGATCTTGTCATCAATCATAAAGTTGGTGAATCCCTAGAAGGAGTCAGTAAGCCAGACCAAGATGCTACAGAAGAAGACAAGAAAAAATTCGAAGAGAAAAAAGTAAAGTTACATATCACGAAAGTAGAAAAATGTATTCTTCCAGAGCTCGATGATAAACTCGCAGAGCAAATGGGAGCTAAAAACGTAGAAGAGCTCAAGAAAAAATTAAAGGACCTTCTTATTAAACAAGCAGAAGAAGCCGTCCAAAAAGATCTTCGCGAGCAAGTTAATGACGAACTTATCAAGCACTTTAGTTTTGATCTTCCAAAATCCCTTCTTGGAAAAGAGACTGCTTATCGACTATCTCAACACCTAAAAGAAACGGGTGGACAAGCATCCTTTGAAAAACTCGATGAAAAAGAAAAATATAAGATTATCGAGCCTATTGAAAAACAAGCTAAGGAATCTTTAACCCTTTATTACCTATCTTCTAAAGTTTTATTTGATTCAAAGATTCAAATAAAACCATCAGAAATTGAAGAAGCTATGCATAATCCCCTAGAAGCTCTTTATGGCGACCAAAACCCTGCTTATTCTTCTAAGAGTAAATCTCAAGAACAAAGGGCTTTAGCAACATCTAGACTCATCCTTACAAAAGCGCAAGACCACTTGATTAGTCAAGTTACTGAAAAGAAGTAAACTCTTGGAAAAACGCTTGACCTAGCACAGATTTTGCGATTATAAGAAGTGGTTTCTAAAGGTATAAAAAATAAAGGGTTTCCCATGTACTTAACGCCATATGTTATTGAAGACACAGGACGCGGCGAGCGTTCAATGGATATTTATTCCAGACTTCTTAAAGATAGAATTGTAATTATTGGATCGCAAATTGATGATCAAGTTGCAAACAGCATTATAGCGCAACTTATCTTCTTAAGAGCAGAAGACCCTAAAAAAGATATTAATATCTATATCAATTCTCCTGGAGGCGTTGTATCTGCTGGACTCGCAATCTATGATACGATGAGATTCTTAGGACTAGATATTAACACGTACTGTCTTGGACAAGCAGCATCTATGGCAGCCTTGCTTTTATCTGCTGGTACAAAGGGAAAACGTTTTGCTCTCCCACATTCTCGAATCATGCTTCACCAACCACTTGGTGGTGTTGGAGGAACATCTGCTGATATTCATATCCAAGCGCAAGAAATTTTGGAGCTAAAAAAGATCTTAGCTACTATCTTAGCTGAAAACACTGGCCAGACACTTGAAAAAATATTAGAAGATTGTGAAAGAGATTTCTACATGAGTTCAAAATCTGCTGCCGAATATGGTGTTATTGATAAAGTTGTTGAAACCGCAAAGCCTAAGAGTGCATAAAAAAAATGGTAGATAAGAAAAAATCAACAAGTAGTGAACCCACCTGCTCCTTCTGTGGAAGAACAGAAGAATCTGTGGAGAAATTGGTATCGGGACCGAACGCTTTTATCTGCGATAAATGCGTTAAGCTCTGTATGGATATTGTCGACAAAAAAGTGGTACAACATGAACTCAAACTCCTAAAACCAAAAGAAATCACAGAGAAACTTGATGAGTATATTATTGGCCAAGATGTCGCTAAAAAGACAATTGCTGTAGCCGTTTACAATCACTACAAAAGAATTCGCTCACTTTCGCAAGAATCTACTATCGAATACAGTAAATCAAATGTACTTCTTTTAGGACCAACTGGTTCTGGTAAAACACTGATTGCAAGTACACTTGCAAGAGTGCTTGATGTTCCTTTTGCAATTGCTGATGCGACAACGCTTACTGAAGCTGGATACGTCGGTGAAGATGTAGAAAACATCATTCTTCGCTTAGTACAAAATGCAGATTACGATGTATCTCGCGCTGAGCAAGGCATCATCTATGTGGATGAAATTGACAAGGTTCGAAAAACCACGGGTAACGTTTCTATTACAAGAGATGTATCTGGCGAAGGTGTCCAGCAATCTCTACTTAAAATTGTGGAAGGTACCGTTGCTAATGTACCCCCTAAAGGCGGAAGAAAGCATCCTAACCAAGAATATATTAAAGTAGACACGAAGAACATTCTCTTTATAGTCGGCGGCGCCTTTGTAAACTTAGATAAAATTATTTCGAAGCGTTTGGGAAAAGGTGTTATTGGTTTTGGTACATCTCTAAAGAAAGCAATGCAAACAGAAGAAACCAACTATCTTCTCTCTCAAGTGCAAACAGAAGATCTTGTGCAATTTGGTCTTATTCCTGAATTTGTGGGAAGATTTAATAGCATTGCAAACTGCAACGAACTTCGACTAGAAGATCTCGTTGAGATCCTCGAAAAACCTAAAAATGCGATTATCAAGCAATATCAGATGCTCTTTGAAGAAGATGGCGTAAAGCTTTCCTTTACAGAAAAAGCTCTTTTAGCCATCGCTGAAAAAGCAAAAAAATCAGAAACAGGAGCTAGGGCTCTTCGGATGATTGTAGAGCAACTTCTTATCGATTTGATGTATGAGATTCCATCAGAATCTACCATTAAAGAAGTTGTGATCGAAGAAGAAACTGTTAGAGAAAATAAATCTGCAAAACTCATTCATAAGAAATAGCTAAAAATAATATGATGTCTGCTTAATATTTAAGGAGAGCATCATGAATAGATTTCTTATATTGGGGTTCGCGCTGCAACTTTCCCTATTTTCTAATACCCAGTTTAGAGTTAAACCTGAGGGACATCTTACCTTTACGTTTAGAGATAATTTATACCAAAAATACTCAAATTCGTTTCATAAGTTTAATATTTCCGAGCTAGGTAGTACCGATAAATCCATTTATGCTCTAAAAAATCATGCATTTGTGGATGCTAAGTACGTAATAGAGCTTGATGATCATCAATCTATTATCGCAAGCCAGAGTAACTCATCAACTAGAAGAAATTTATCAAGAATCTTTGTTTCGAAAAGTAGTGGAGAAGAAATCGGATCCTTTGAGGGTATTTCCCGATATATGTATCCAACAAAATTCTTATTTCATAATCATATAGGCAAAGAAATTGCCTACGCTATTTTTGATGAGTCAAATACAATTGTATCCTTTTATGATACAAATTCTTCTGAAAAAATTGGCTCAATGCAAAGAGCATTTAGAAGAAATTACGACAGAGGAAACCGTAGTGAATCACTCATAGATTATATCTCCCAACCACCTATATATAATAGCCAAGATGGACACGTCCATTATCCACCACCTAATATTAAAATTACCAAGTATGATGTCAGGAAGTGCTTTGTAGATAATGGCCTTATTTACTATTGGGACGTAGATTTACAAAGTGATCTTATTGCAAAGGAGCTGCTTTGGAGTTTTGCAACTTTTGTTGCAGACAGATTCCCTGTATCTTCTCTTTTCCCAATTAACCAGACCCTAAAGCCTTTAGATAAATCCGTTTCGTTTTCTGTAATTCCAAATGGATACTGCACAATGAAGCAAGAAAAAACGGCGAGCAAAATTTATCTAGGTAGCGCATATTTCGATTCTATGACTTTGCAAAGTGGCAAAAATATACTCCCTATAAATGTAACATCATCCTACCTTAGATCTGCATACAACATTACAACCTCAAACTGCAAAATGGAAGCTATCGCTCGCTTTTTTTCAATGGGAACACTCTTTAGCAGTTTAAAAACATTGGATATCTACCAAAACGATAAGTACTTTGGACAGATTTCAGGTGCATATACAATCGATTCAAACTGCCCCATCTCCAATCCGAGCGCAGAGTTTTACATCTATGACAAGAGTGGAAACCAAGTTTGTAGAGCCTATCTAAATGCTCTATATAATAAAGTTACGCTGCTTGATAAAGACAATCTAGAAGTGGGTAAAATCCAAAAGAACTGCATTCAAAATCCAAATCAAATTGATTACTCATGGGATGCGCAAATAGAGAAAACTTTCCCTCATAAAAAATTATTATACTTTTTGACAATTTTCCTTTGTGACACCTATCATACGTCCTAAGTGTTTAAGATGAGGTGG
>JAJFMH010000008.1 GCA_021772245.1 Chlamydiota bacterium
TCAAAAGCCTTTCCTTTGGAATCCACCCCATAGACTAGATTCTTATGATTGGGATCTAGTGCTACAAAATTCTTAATCTCTTTTGCCTGCATTTTTTCTTGTTGCACCGTAAAAATAGCTTGATATTTGCCATTTTTACAAGTAATTCGAAGATTTCTTATTACTTTATTCTTAAGTGTTTTTTCTGCCTTTATTGTCCCTACAACGCGTAATCTCTTTCTATTTTCATTCATACCAAGTGACAAGTGGAGCTTACCCCCATCCATTTTAAAGCCTTTCCCTGGTTCATCATAGAGCAAAGAGAATCCCTTTTGCTTCCAAGATCGAAATTTTGGCCAACCTGTTTTTTTCCCCTTACGTTCACCTTTGCGGTGTTTTTGATGAGCTTGGATGGATGCTGATAATCGAAGTGCGGCATTTTTTAAAGGGGAAGAGTGTACAGATTTTAAGAAAGGATGATTTTTTTTGAGTTCAGGAATTAAATTCCTAAGACCTCTTTTAGAGTAAAGTTGTAGAGATACTTCCTTGTCTAAAGTTTCCTTAAATTCTTCTTTTAAATCATTTGCAAGTGCAAGCAGGTGATTATAAAGCCAATTGCATATTTTAGATTGACCATCTAAAATATGCTTATCTTCCTTAGACAAAATAAGGTCTAAACAAATCGCTCTAGTATTATAACCTACTTCAGACATCACATACGGCTTTTTTTAAATTCGTTACAAGTTTTTTGTTCTTGCGACTTCGAGATCCATATAATCTTTCTGATCATGACTTGAGACTCTTGCATATGCAAGAGTTAGAAGGTCTTTATTATTTTTAAGAGGAGGTAGAAATGGTTGAATTTCCGCGAGAACATATCTCCTTTGAT
Organism: Chlamydiota bacterium; assembly: GCA_021772245.1. Classification (GTDB taxonomy): domain Bacteria; phylum Chlamydiota; class Chlamydiia; order Chlamydiales; family Simkaniaceae; genus JAJFMG01. Next base: position 869 of record JAJFMH010000008.1, read on the forward strand.
TTCCAATGGTCCGTTTAGAAGGAATCATTTTTCCTTCTCGTTCCCATCTACGAAGTGTTTGTGTAGAAACACCTAAAATATTTGCTGCTTCGCCAACTGTCAATAACTTGCTCATTCCAATATAGTATGCGCAAGTTTAAATAAGTTCAAGGCAAACTGTTAAAAGCCCCTGATTTTTTAGTTTGTTCTTAAAAAGCTTGTAATTAGCGAGTTGCAATTGACTTGACATGAAAATAAAAAAAATAGTATAATTCATGTTATAGTAATTTAAAACAATAAAAAGCGGTGAAAATGGCAGTTAATCTAAACACAGGTAATAACAATCAAAACGGTGTTTTTGAGGAAATTGATACTCCTTCTCAGGGAGATAGAGGAGCAAATTTGGAACCTTTAACACTCAGTCCAAATAACATTACCTCACTTCCTGAAGACATATTTGATGGTTTATATAACCTACAAAGGTTGAAACTTAATCCAACTGAGATTACTGACCTACAAAGGTTGAAACTTAATCCAAATGAGATTACTGACCTTGGAGATTCCTTAAGTGGATTACAAGCTCCAAAGTTTCTACGCGATGCTTATAATAAGCAGCTTGATCATTATAAAAGGCAAATTGACGAAGTTAGAGATGCCTTGGCAGCCCTGAAAGTCCCACAGAACATAGGCGACCTTCGTGAAAAGGAAACTATTGAACTTACAGATGGCACGGTGTTTGAATTTCAAATGCTACTAAATGCTAGTGGAAGCGAAGTCCATTCTATTCAAAAAGGAAACATCGTTCAACCACATATAGAAGTCGTTCAACCACATATAGAAGAAGTCGATTGATTTCTTGACATATTTACAGAAACCATACGAGCCGATGATACAATAGGTGAATTTTAGTTGATTCAATGGAACCAAACATTTCTATGAAAGACGCTGTAGTATGTGCTTTCAAAGGAAATAAATATCACTCGAAGGTTATGTAAAACTTATATAGTAAATGACACGGCTATTCAGATAGCCGTGTTTTTTTAATTAAGAAGATTTTCAATTTGTTTTGAAGCTGCAACGGCAGCGTTTTGGCTTCCGAGTAGTGAGGTAAGTCTGGAGCACTTATTCGATATGTCTTTTGTGTATTCATCCAAGAATAGATAGCGGTCCAGAGCGTTATAGATATTGTCGAAAGTAAAGTTTGGTCCAAAAAATTCTGGAAAAAGTTCTTTTCCAAAAATAATATTGGGAAGAGCAAAATACGGCATTCGAATCCGCAGTATGTGTCTTGCAAGAAACAGATCCTTTTTTGTAATAGCAAAGGTTACAACTGTTGGTACCTTGTGAAGTGCAAGTTCTAATGTCACTGTGCCAGATGTGGCTAGTGCAAAATCAGTATTTTTCATTAAATCATAATTTGATGTTGAATCGATGATGGTAATAGGTGTTGCAGAGTACTGGGAGGATATTTTTTCGATTAAGTCTTTATGTGTAGATGCAGAGAGAACTATTTGAAGATTTGGATAATCTTCAGATGCTTTTTTGGCTACTTTTAGTTGAAGAGGTAAATTCCTTTGAATTTCGTGTGTTCTGCTGCCAGGGAAGATAGAAAGGATGGGGCTTTGCTCTGATAGGTTGTTTTCTTTTTTCCAGGAAGGATGATAAGAATAAGACTCTTTTTTTGTGACCAGGGGATTACCCACATACTCCACAGGTAGAGAAGTTTGTGAAAAAAACTCCTTTTCAAAAGGGAAAATAGATAAAAGTAAATCTAGTGATTTACTCATAGGTTTTACGCGGCGAGATCGCCATGCCCAAACACTTGGTGAAACATATTGCACAAGCTTTATGGGTAGATTTTTCTTTTTTAGACTCTTTTGCATAAAGAGACAAAACTCAGCATAATCGATGAAGATACATATATCTGGTTTATTATTAATGATCCATTTGCGAATTGCGCGAAACTGAGAAATGAGTTTGGGTAGATAATTTAGAATATCAAAAAAACCCATGACTTGGAATTTTTCCATGGAAAGAATGCAATCGATATTTTGATTGCGCATTTTCGGACCAGCCACGGCGGAAATGCGTAGGTCTGGCTGTGTTTTTTTTAGGTTTTGAATAAGAGATGATCCTAAAAGATCGCCGCTATGTTCTCCTACAAAGACAAAGATATGCTTAGTCATTGAGTCGCTCCAAGATCCATGAGGCTCCACTTAAGAATGTCTTGTCCGAGGTACCATGACCCATAAATCCAATGGATGGAGTTATGTGGAGTTCGATAGGGCTTGTACGCAATCGATTTTCAGCGGCGTATTTAGCTAGGGATTCAATGAACTGAAAGCATTTACTTGTTGAGACTCGAGTGTCGTTATTGCCAATGTAAAAGCGAATTGTTTTGTCATAGAGCTGTGGTATAAGATTCAAGAGGTTTAGATTTTGAATTTGCTCTGATTGCATAGCTGAAAATTCTTTGGCAGCTGTGAGCTTTGTAAGTGGCGCAAATCCTAAGACTATTTTTACATTTGGCATTTGAGCTGCCATGTGAGATGCAACAAATGCGCCCCTAGAAAGGCCCATAAAAGCAATTTTACCAGGGATCAGTTGTCCCGATTTGATCATATTGTTAATGCAGTTTGTAGCTCTTTGAAAAAAATCTGATAGAATATCATCACCTAATTGGAGCTTCTGTGCCCAGTAAGAGATCGCTTTTTCTTTTTCAAGGCCCTCTTCATGCCCTGGTATCGTTATTGAAAAAACCCTGCAATCAGAGTTTTGTTCTAAGATGAATTTGACTGGATGGTTAAAAGGGGAAAGGCTAAGGGATTCCTTTTCGCTAAGCGCAAAATAAAAGATGGCTGGTTTTGGTCCTAAAGAAATATCAGGTCCAATACAAGCGATTTTAAGATGATCTTCGTTTTCTATTTCTTGGAGGTCCATATCTTTTCTTGGGTGCTTGGATTGATCTTGTGGGTGGATTCTTAATTAGAAGCTCTTCCCAGGTCTCAACAAGAGATTGCAAGCCAGGTTCGATTTGGGAACGAATTTTTAAAAAAGTCACTGCATCAGTAAATTCTATTATTCGAGGAACTCGAAGTTTAGCAAGAGGTTTTTTCTTTAGCGGAGTAATTCGATATTGAGAGCTTAATATGCATGAAATATGGAATTTAAGCCTTTTGGGGATTGTAAAAAATGATCCAAAAACATCTGAAATAACTTGCAACGACTCGTTATAAATAGTCTCAAGGCTGGGGTATTTTTCAAGCTGTACAAAACGTTTATCGATATGTGTCTCAAAGTGAGGAAAAAGAAATGCGGAGAGTAAAATAGCTCTATTTAATGGTTTTTCCTCTGGATCTAGTGTGATGCGATCGATTTCTTCTAAATATGAATAGATTTCATTTCCGTCTTTTTTTTCTAAAAAGGAAGTGGCGCCTGGAAGCAAAAATTGTAAAAGCCCTTTTTCACTCATCAAGTGAAAAAAGGTTTGAGAATGGCCTGATTCAAGCATGCGTAGAAGTTCTTCCAGAATACGTGCTTGCGAGCTTTTGCAGATTTCTGCCCGACACTCAAGCATAGCAATTTCAGTTTCTTGATCGGTTGTAAAACCAAATCTTGCTTCGAACTTAAGAAGTCTAATCATTCGCACTGGATCTTGTTTAAATCGCTTAAATGGGTGTCCAATGCAGCGCATGTGCTGTTTTAAGGTGTCATCAAAGCCACCGACATAGTCGATAATAGTTTGATTGGTTGGATCGTAATAGAGTCCGTTGATTGTAAAGTCTCTTCTTAGGACATCTTCTTCTTCGGTTCCCCAAACATTATCATGAATAATAAGCTCATCATTTTCTTGTCCAGCTCGGAATGTGGCAACTTCATAGACTTTTCTTCCAAATCTGATATGAGCGAGCCTGAATCTTCTTCCAATTAAGATACAGTTTCTAAAAATTTTTTTGATTTCATCGGGTTTAGCTGAGGTTGAAATATCAAAATCTTTAGGTTTTGTCTTAAGAAGAAGGTCTCGAACTGAGCCGCCGACGAGGTATGCTTTGAAGCCAGCTTCTTTCAATTTTTCAATTATATATAGAGCGTGTAAATCTATGGAATTGATAGATATAGCATGATCTTGTTCAGAGTAAATTTTGGGCTGCACGAAATTGCTTAAATTATGTTTATTTGTCATTATTCTCCCATGTTAGCACAAAGTTGTAATAAGCAAAATCGGATTTTTTGAAAAAAAATAATCACAATGGTGTAATTAACAAGAAAAAAAAGATGGATTTTATTAAGATGCACCAAACGAAAAAAAGAGACACAAATAATGTATGATTTTTCTTATAGAAAAGCATTTGGAGGAGTTTTACTTGTAGCAGGCACTGCAATAGGAGCTGGAATGCTTGCACTACCTCTTGTTACTGCCCAAGGGGGCTTTTTGCCATCGATCCTAATCTATTTTTTGTGTTACGCATTTAGCATGGCAACAGGGCTTTTGCTTCTTGAAATATGTCTTTGTATGCCACAGGGCGCAAATATTATTTCAATGTCGCAGCATTTACTTGGAAAGACGGGGAAAACAGCTGCTTGGATTCTATATTTATTTTTATTTTATACGCTCACAATCGCATATATTGCGGGAGGAGCAGGTTTTATTGCATCGCTTTTTCAAGGACATATTCCTCACTATATTGCGGCTGCCATATTTGTGATATTTTTTGGGGGCGTTGTTTATTTAGGGACACATATTGTAGATAGAATAAATTCCCTTTTAATGATCGGACTTGTTTTGTCTTTTGCTCTTTTTATCGTATTTGGTATTAGGCATGTGCAGTGGGATCTGCTTTCACGTTCATCACTTGGTGCAGCATTTTTAGGACTACCTGTCATTTTTACTTCTTTTAGCTACCAGGGTATTGTTCCAAGTCTTACATCCTATTTAAATCGAGACAAATCGATGGTTCGATTTGCAATTATTGTAGGTTCAACGATTCCATTTGTAGCATATTTAATTTGGCAATTTATGATACTTGGAGTGATTCCTTTAGCAGGTTTACATGGTCTTTTAGAAGCTAAAAAACAAGGTTTAAATGCAATTGAGCCTCTAGCATTTGTTTTCAAAAATTCTTACATTCCCCTAATCGGACAATTTTTTGGAGCCTTTGCAATAACGACTTCTTTTTTAGGAGTAACTTTAGGTCTTCTTGATTTTCTATCCGATGGATTGAAAATCGAAAAAAAAGGGATCAAAAAACTTTTTTTATGTGCACTTGTTTTTGTGCCTTCTTTTTTAGTAGCTGTTTCGAATCCTACGATTTTTTTAAGAGCACTAGGGTACGCTGGAGGAATTGGATGCGCTCTTCTACTTGGGCTTTTTCCAATTATGATGGTTTATGTAGAAAGATATAAAAAAAATTACACCCCGCTAAATCGAGTATTACCAGGAGGTAGGATCCTTCTTAGCATTCTAACTCTCTTTGTTGTCTTTGAATTGATAATTGAAGTTGCGCAAGAAATAATTTAATAGGAGTAAAGTTGTGAGTTGTCCATGTGGATCTAAACTAAAGTTTGAAAAGTGTTGCAAACCCTTTATAGATGGCGCAGAATTTGCAGACACACCAGAAAAATTGATGCGTTCTAGATACAGTGCATATACGAAAGCAAACGTTGACTATCTTGGCAAAACTGTTCATGGAAGCGCAAAAAAAAGCTTTGATGCAGAAGCTGCTCTTGAATGGGCTAAGCAAGCAAAGTGGAATGGACTCGAGGTGAAAGAGTCACATGTTGAGGCTAATGGTCACCAAGGAATTGTTGAGTTTATTGCAAGCTTTACCATTGATGGCAAGCCCCAAGCGATTCATGAGAGAGCAGAGTTTAATAAGGTTGGGGATAAGTGGTATTACACCGACGGCAAGATTTATTCGCAAAATAAGTCTGTGAAAAATGATCCCAAAGTTTCAAGAAACGACCCATGTCCTTGTGGAAGTGGTCTTAAGTATAAAAAATGTTGCATTAACAAAAAATAAGAGTCAAAGTGTCTATTCCTTCCGTTTCAAATGCTTCTCCTGATTGCGAATTACAACACGCATCGACGGCACTCGAGAATCTATCTGCAAGTATTACTAAAGATACGATTGCATCAGCTGTAAGAAGTGATGATTCATATTGCACAATGATCACTTCATACTTGTACTCCTGGTGGGAGTATTTTACAGGAGTCATTTCGAGCTGCTTTACAAGTTCTGAAAATTATTTTTCTTCTGTTGAGACCCGCTCTTGGGATGGAGTTCTTATAGGCAGCGTTTCACAAACATCAGCGCTTCGAAGAGGCTCGATGCATGCAACTTTAAACATTGGAAAATATTCCTGTACAATGATTGCCTCTCACGCTGTTAGGATGTTTTTAGAAGATCGAATGAATACAAATTCGGATGTCGACTTAGCTGTTATGAAAGGAATGGCGTCTACTTTGATTCGTTTAGGATTTCGAAACAGACTCCCTTGCAATGTTTTTACCGTCGACGATCCCATTGCTCTAACGGATAGTTTACAAAATGTTGTAGATGAGCTAGATGGTGAAGATAGGTCGTTGATTGACTCAGCAATTGCAAGCTACAATCAACCAGGTGGCGCTCGTGCGCTGCAAAGTTTTGATGAAATTACAGGGGGGGGAGCTTTTTCCTGAAAACTATTTAGATCTCATATTTTCAGATAATTTCACAGCTGCTAGTGGTTTAGATGTGCTATTGACCTTCACGAGGGAAGGTCCTGTGAATTATGAGAGACGAGCAACCGAAATAAAAGGGTGTTTAGATTCTTTTATTCGGCAGTATCCGCAAAAACGCATTGCAGGGGGAATTGTAGCCCCACCAGTCTCAATGGCAGTTTGCTTTGCTCGTGATGATGAGGGTGAAGTTGTATCAGCGCATTTATTTGACTCTCATGGGCATCTTCCACATTCAAGAGCTTTCCTTATGTCATGGGATAGGTCTAATGGTAATCCTGTCGATTCATGTGCAAATTTTTTATCAAGACTTGGCTACTTAAACACATGCATATTTGGAATTATTCCTCTGGAAATTCCATCAGCAATTCCTGCTTGACCATAAATTCCTGAATTGTAGTCAGATAAAAATATTTTTTTCACATTCTCACGCTTAAATTTTGTTGTTTATCACCCTCTTTAACTAATACAACTGTAGTTGAATTCCGCGGAGGAGGAGAGGAATGATTTGTCTTTTGTTTCAACAGCATCGGAATCTAAAATTTCAGCGGGAATTGCTGAAATTTCATGGAAAAATTCAAGCAGATATTTTTAATGAAACAGATGTTTGTTTTTCTCTAAAAACTCCAATTTCCAATGGTATTGTTCCAGCAAATGCATTGAATCTTTTCCCATGAGTCTGTATGCACAATAAAGGGCTTCGATAGATGCTAAACCTCTTTGTGGATCTAAGCAGTCAGTTTGTTTTCTTGGATATGCTGTTATAATTTCTTTTGGTAGTGATCGTTTCTGCATTGGGGGTAATACTTCACTCATTTTTTTAGCAAGTTTCCAAGTGCCATCTATAATGCACACACCTAAGTGAGCATCTTTTGCAGTAAGTTGTGGCCCTTCCATATCTAAAACAAAGTATAATGTAAGATCAGGAAGTTCTCTTTTGAGGGGGTAGTCAAAAAAAAGAAAGTCACTTGAACTATGAAGGGGGCTCAGAGTACATTTTTTTTTATTTTCTCTTCTATGTCTTAAAATTATTGTGGGAAGAAATGATGTCACAGCTTATATATACGTCTTAAAAAAATGTCTTAATAATAGTAGCATATTTGGGTCTATTTTCCAAGAAGGAGCAAGTTATAATGGTTGTTAAATGTAGAAAAATAGTAGCAATTTCCTTGTGTATTCTCTTTTGTACAAGTATGTATGGCAGAGCAATTGAAAGACAAAGAAAAATGCACCTACCACTCACGACTGACTATACTAGGGCTAAGGAAATTGCTAAAGATCATGATTTGCCACTTTGTATTGTTTTTATGGGTTCAGATTGGAATCAACAGTCTCAAACTCTTATAAAAACCTTTTTTGAAAAAAGGGCGGCTGGTAGATTACTTCGCAATAAATTTGTCTTTTTGAAAGTGGATTTTAAGGAAATAGAAAATCAAGGTATTAGGATCATTGAAGAGAATAACCTTTTGAAAACCAGGTATGATATACAAGAGTTTCCAACCCTTCTATTAGAATCTCCAAGAGGAGAAGAAATTACAAGAATGTCATTTAGAGATAATAGCGATGAAAGCTTGCTCTCACGTCTCAAAAGCACATATTTGCATTATGTTACTCTTGAAAGAGGTCTTCAAAAACATAGACATTTAGATAGTGAAGTTTTAGAGGGTTTGTACAAAAGTGCGACTTTCTTGGAGAGTAATTTTTATAAAAAAAAGGTACTTGATTTAGCTGAAGAAAAGAAAATAAGCCCATTTTTAATGGCTGAGCAACTTAGAAATTTATTGCAAGAAGGTAGCTTTTTTTCTAAAAGAGGGAAAGCATTAAAGGCATATCTTGATAAAAAAGTAGATTCAAATCTCGCATACGAGATTGCTATTATGAGTTTTCAAGCAATGGAAAAAGAAGCTTTATATTCTCGTGAGCAGATAATTGAACCCCTCACAAGTTATGTGGCTAAATTTCAAGGTGAAAAAAAACTTTGGCAAATTCACAGATTATTATCCCATGAGTATCATAAGTTAAAACAAAATGAGCTTGCTTTAACCCACGCTAAAAAAGCAGAAAGTTTAGCCCCACAAGAGTACAAAGAAAGTTTAGCATGTCTTATAAAAGAGTTTAGTATTCTGGAAACTTCCATGGACTCAGAGTGAGTAGATCTTGGGGAATTTCAAATAAAAAACGAGATGGGGTTGAACTTTGATCTTTTCCAAATCGTTTTCGTTTACGTGCCATTGTAAGGTATAGGATATCCTTTGCTCGTGTGATGGCAACGTAAAACAGCCTACGCTCTTCTTCAACACTCGTTTCTAACATTGATTTTTCATGGGGGAGGATATGATCTTCTAATCCGATTAAAAAACAAACAGGAAATTCTAATCCCTTGGCGCTATGAAAAGTCATAAGATTGATTGCATTACTTAGAGAACCTCTTTTAGCCATGTCCTTTTTATTTTGCTGCAGAAGAGTTGTTGATAAGAAATCATCCAGGGATGCGTTTTCTGTATTTTCTTCGTAATGCTTGATGCTTCCAATGCACTCTTGTACATTTTCCCATTTGAATTCTTTCATCTTTTCACTTTTTACTTCTTCGAAAAGTGTTTTTTTATAGGATATTTTTTCGAGTAGATATTCAACGCTGTAGCTAATTGGTTTTGTATCAAATTTTTCTTTGACATCAGCCATTAGATTTACGAAAGATTTAATTTGCTTCTCAGCATGTGATTTTAGCTCTAGTGTTGAAAATCCATGTGTAATTTCTTCTAGGATATCCATAAGAGGTCGGTTTTCTTTTCGATTATGTTGAGTAATTTGATCGAGTGTCTTGTCAGAAATTCCTCTTTTGGGATAATTGATAATTCGTAAAAGCGCTTCTTGGTCACTAGGATTTACGATTACTCTGAGGTATGACATTAAATCTCTAATTTCAGCGCGATTGTAGAGCTCTTGTCCTCCAAAAACCTGATAAGGGATACCTCTTTTAAAACCGTCTTCAGACTCCCATACAGTTTGGATCAGTTTGGATTCAAACTGCCTCGCTAGGATATTTGATCTGTATAAGATCGCAAAATCAGACCATTTAAGGTTCTTTTTCTTTTTAAGAGCCAGGCATCTGCTAATTACGGCATCAACTTCATCATCTTCTGAAGGAGTATGAAATAAGAAGACTTTATCTTTAGTTTCCTTTTGGGAGTAGAGGCTCTTGTCATGCCTTTCTTTATTGTTTTTGATAACTGCATTTGCTACATCAAGAATGAGTGGTGTTGATCGATAGTTTTGCTCAAGTTTAATAGTTTCATCTGCTTCAAATTGCAAAATGTGTTTAACCTTAGCGCCTCTCCATCCATAGATAGATTGATCATCGTCTCCTACAACAAATAAATTGCCATATTTGCTCGATAGCAGGCAGGCAAGCTTGTACTGCATAGTATTGGTATCTTGGTATTCATCAATCATCATGTATTGATAGAGATCTTGGTACTCTTCTAAGATATCAGGATGCTCTTCAAAGAGCTTTACAGTAAGTGAAATCAAGCTATCAAAATCGACAGCGTTATAGGCCCGCATTGATCTTTGAAATTCAGTGTAGATTTCTTTGATGTGGTCCAGATCCCAATTTGCATCTGTTAAGATAAGCTCATCGCTTACACCCTGGCTTTGAATATTGCGAATCACTTCTTCCATCGAAGCGGTATCAGATTCATTTTCAATAATTTCAGGAGCTAGTTTTCCAAGTAGTCTTTTCACATCTCTTTCATCATAGAGAGTGAATTTTTTGCTATAACCCAGCAGGGCAATATGCTTTTTGAGCACTTGCATGCAAAAACTATGGAAAGTGCAAAGAGTTACCTTCTTGGCGGTTTTTTTGGGGATAATTAAGCCAATTCGTTCCCTCATCTCAGCCGCAGCTTTATTGGTGAAGGTAAGACCTAAAATATTTTCAGGTAAGACTTGTTTTTCTAAGATAAGGTATGCAATTCGGTGGACAATAACTTTTGTTTTCCCAGAGCCTGCGCCTGCAAGAACTAAAACTTTACCATTTGTTTTGGTAACAGCTTTTTTTTGGTTGTTATTCAGCCCCGCAAGTAAATCTTTGGCTACTGTCTGCATACAAATTCGTTGCTTGATTGATAAGAAGCTCACGCATCTCTTGGATCATTTCAGAGGTAGTAATATTTTTTTCAGGTAATCTTGGAAAGATGTTTATTTCTAAAGATTTGGGTAGATCATTGTAAATCTGCCTAAAGGCTTCTCGAACAACTCTTTTAAACCTGTTTCTTTTATGAGCTTTACCATATTTTTTTGATACAGTCAGGCCCATTCTCGTTTTCGATACTTCGTTTGCTCTTTTTATATCGACGACAATTAGATTTCCAAATAGGCGATCAGAAGATTTATAAAATTTTCTATAATCTGATCGCTTTAAAAGACGGATAGTTTTTGGAAAACTGAGTCCTATACGCAAAGAGACTTTCGACCTTTTCTGCGTTGTCTTCTGATGATTTTTCTACCACCAACAGTTTTCATGCGGGAGCGAAATCCATGAGTCTTGCTTCTGCGTTTTTTACTTGGTTGGTATGTCCTTTTCATGACGGTCCTTAATGTTAACTAGATTTCACAATGTTTAGAGCGTACAATTTACTCGATACCTGGAAAATCTTCAAGAGGAAAGTGCCTAAGTTTGATCCTTGCTATGAATTCTAAATAAAGATACAATGTGCACCGTTTCATCGAGATTCTGTTTGGATTAATCGACTGGAGCTAATTAAAGAAAATATTGTATAAGGCAGTTCATATGAAAGTTAAAGCTTCTGTAAAAGCAGATCCTTCTAAAGGGGATAAGTTAGTACGCCGTAGAGGTAGACTGTATGTGATCAATAAAAAAGATCCCAATCGGAAACAAAGGCAAAAAGGCCCAGCTAAACAAAAGTAGGAGAATATGGCTAAAAGATCATCTGTTGCAAAGCAAAAGAAAAAAGAAAAGCTAGTACAGCTTAACTGGGAAAAAAGACAAGAACTCAAAAAAATTGTTAAAGATTTGAACGTTTCTGAAGAAGAGAAGTGGGAAGCTCAGATTAAGCTTAACAAACTCAATAAAAATTCATCTCCTATCCGCCTACGTAACCGTTGCGCATTGACAGGAAGATCTCGAGGTTATCTAAGAAAATTCCAAATGTCACGTATTTGCTTTAGAGAAAGAGCAAATGCTGGAATTATTCCTGGTGTTTTCAAAGCTTCTTGGTAAGTTTCTATGAACTACTCGAATGAAGTGCAGTATCGCTAAACACTTCGGGTAGTTCCTCAATTTTTTTCCAGTCATCCATTTTTTCGTTCCAGACATAAGAGCTATCATTGATTTTGCTTTTTTCAAGAGCATCTTGAAGAAGCATGAAACTCATTGGACCTATTTGTTTATGCTCTTTATCAAGATAATACCAGAGAGTTGCGTCAATTTCTTTTTTAGGCGCTTTAGGTGGAATTATTTTTTTAACTGAAGTAGGTGCTTTTTTGGGTCTCAAAAAAAAGACAATAGCAAGACCAAGTACTCCAAAGAAGAATCCCAAGCAAAATCCAAGTTTTGTGTTCAAATTTTTTCTAACAGCCTCTCTTCTGGCGATTAAACCGCATACAAGGCTGATAAGAAGAGATGTGATGAGAAGTGAATCTGACATGAAAGTCCTGTTTTTGATTTGAAATTTCTTAGTTATAACAGGTTTGTAAATATTTGGGGATTAATAAATTTCTAATGTAAGTGTTTAATAAAAATGTCTCCTTTAAATTAAGTAATAATGTCCCCTTTTCTGTTAGAGCTAAAATTGAGCTTACATTAAAGGAGGAGCTATGAAGGGGTGTATAACTATGAGCAACAAAAAGTTAGATAGATTAAGAATTATTGAGAAGGTTGTTGATAAGCGTCTCACTCAGTCTGAGGCTGCTATGTCCTTGAATCTAAGTATTAGAAAGCCAAAATGGAGATAGAATACTCAGTACACGACAAAAAAATAATTCGATGAAAAAAATCATTGATAGAGTAGCTCTCGGTAAATATTTTCCATATTTAAGTCTAAATGTGAGTCTGAATTTAAGGGTAAAAGTCTATGGCTACATTTTTGTCGTGTACTGAGGATAGAATAGAGTGCAAGGGCTCAAAACTGAGATATGAATTATTTCATAAGCAAGAACTTCAGGGAAATGAAGTACTTTCCAAGTTACTTAACGAAGAAGTATCTCAAATAAAAAAGAACGAATGGAAACCATTCCGAAATCACCCATGGAAGCGTAGTAAATCTAAATCTTATGTACGAACCCTCTAGCACAGTCACATCAGCCAAAAGACTGATTTGACTGTGGAGTCATAGCAAAGGATGAGAGTCCTTTGCTAAATCTATTCAAGTCAGGGAGGAGATGAGTGTAGAAAAGTAAAGAAATTTATGTAATAATGATTATTAGAAAATGTCTGAATTGTTTTATTTTGAAGTAAAAAGGGACATTTCTAAAAAACTAAAAAGGTGATATTTCTATTTAACGCCAGCAATTCCCGCTGGAATTTTGGCTTCCAATGAAGTTGAGACAGAAGATGAATCTTTCTTTCCCTCTCGAGACTCAACCGAAGTTGTATTAATTGAAGATGGTGCTAAAGAATCAAAATTTACAGATGAGTCTACGAATAGGGAGTTATTATCTGACTGTGATTCAGTAACTTTTGCTCCAACGGGAATTGCTGATTTAACGCCAACATTAATAAATTTATAATAGTCGAAATAAAAATTTATTGCCACTTTAACAATTAACTCTGATTTATTACTTTTAATTTGCAATTTAATTTCAGAATTCATATAGTATTCATCTATTATGAAAATCCTTGGGAGCGTATTATTATGGCATCATCATTCTCTGGAATTGAAAATCAATCAACAACTTATAATTTATATAATTTGTGTTCGAGTGTAAGTTCTGCAGCTTTGGAAGCGACTATTGTAGCGGCTACTACTTATTTTTATATAGCTCGTTACACACAAGAAGATCCATATATTGGAGCGGTCTTTTGCGCAAGTATAAGTATTATTGAGAATGTTATGCATTTTGGTGCGTCTTCTGCAGAAGAGAGGAACGAACTTTCTTATTCTATCGAAAATGCAGGTGATTATCTCGATTATACCCGTAATAATATGATGAGGAATCTTGCAAAAACCACTGCAATCACCACTTGGAGCACATTTTTTGCATATAGAGTAATGACAGCTGTTGGCTATGAAATCCCAACGGCTACACTTACATTGCTATCGATGCCTTCACTTACCATATCGTGTTTGATGGCTTCTGTAATTATTTGTGGGTTATATGTTACTCAAGAAGGTGGCATGTTGAGAGAATCTGCTTTGCAAGTTTTGCAAGAAGTGCATACAATTTTGCAAGAAGGCATACAAATTAGAAGAGGATAGCTGATCAGGGTAGTTTTTTTGCGCTTTTTATCAAGATAGTGCAAGAAGGCAGCATAGATTTTTTTAGATACTTTAGGTTGAAATTTTTTTTAGTAGAATTAAAGGACTCCTGGTCTGAAGACAAATTTTAACAAAATCCTTTTTTGTATTCTTTTTTTTGCAGTTATTTCGAAAACAAGCCAATCAGCAGCGATTTTATGAGAAGTTCATGTGACATGAAAGTCCTAATTTTAATTTAAATGTTTTGAATAAAAGCTGGTTTGCAAATAATAGGGAATTAAAAATATTAAAAATAAAATATAATTTTTATTCTAATTCAGCATTAAATTTAATTAAGTTTTAGTTAAAATACACTTGCATAATATTTTAGGAACTACTATTGTTTTCGTAAAAAATAACCTTAGGAGGATTTTATGTCAATTGCATCAAATTTAAATAATGCAGGTATAATTAATTACGGTGAATTACTTGTTTTGGACGGGGCTTTAACGACTACTGAGATAAGTTGGAACGCGGCTACTGGCTATGTTCTTACAGCTCTTTTTACAGCCGGTAATCCATATATTGGAGCAGGCCTTTGTGTGAGTACAGTTGTTATTAATAAAGCTGTTCATTTCGCGGCATCCTACCTTGAGAGTGATGAATCAATAGGAACTGAACTTCCTCTTGGCCCAAGACATGTTAGTAATTATATTCATGACAATTTAATGGGAAATTATGCAATACGCACTGCAAAATATGCATTGAGTGCATTTCTAGCTTATGGTGCAATGACAGCGATGGGTTATGTAATTCCATTAGCTACTGTCGCAGCGGTATTTATTCCAGCGGTATTTTCAACAAGTGTTGTTGCAGTTGCGGTACTATTTGTATCTCATTCTTTCGGGAATGGCGGCGTATTACGTGACATGCTCTCTCAGATGTAGCCAGCCTTTCAATCATAAAGTTTGCTAGACCGAAAGGGCGAGTATAAAAAAGGAAGGCATAAAGTCTTCCTTTTTTATGAAATCTGAATGAGCTATAAAAATTAAATTTATAAAAAGTGTAATTAACAATTAGTAAGAAGCTATTTTTAATTTCACTTGATAAATACTGCGTGAAGGATCATTTATCAAGCGATCCAAACACAATAAGTAATTCAATATCTTTTCTATTTAGAACTTTGAGTTCTTCTAGATCTTTTTGAGATGCTTCTTTGATTTTTTTTACAGAGCCAAAATGCTTAAGTAGCGCTTTTTTCTTAATAGGTCCAATCCCTGAGAGGGAGTCAAGGGAGCTTTTAAGAACTCTTTTCTTGGTTTGTTTACGTTGGAAGTTGATCGCTACACGATGAGCATCATCGCGAATTTTTTGTAGTAAAAAAAGAACCTTATCATTTTTTTCGAGAGTAATAGGTTCTCTTGTATGAGGCAGAAAAACTCTTTCTCTTGTAATTCCCTTAGTGTGTTTACTATCTTCTTTTGCCAGAGAAATTAGGTCTACTGTTGCAATAGAAAGTTTGTCAAAGATTTTTAATGCGCTGGTTAGTTGCCCCTTTCCTCCATCAATAATGGTCAAATCTGGGAGATCATCGTTCTCTTTACATTTGGAATAGTGTCTCATTAGAATTTCTTCTAGGGATGCATAGTCATTTTGACCTTGGACGGTCTTGATTTTGAAAAATCGGATATTTTTCTTATCATACTTTCCATTTGTGAAGGTGACCATAGAACCGACTAAATCATCACCTGAGAGGCATGAAATATCAAAACACTCTATTCTCATGGGGCATTTAGTAAGACGCAGTTTTTCTTCCATTTCAAGTAGGATATTATCAAGAAGAGTCTCTTGTGACTTTTCTTGGATAAAAAGTTCTTTTGCATTTTCGTATGCAAGTTTTAAAATTGCTAGTTTTTCACCACGTAGGGGCGTAGTAAGATGAATTTTTGTGTTAGTAGCTTCTTGCAGAAGCTGCTCTAAGCTTTGAATAGGTTTGGTAGGAAGAATAATTTCTTTGGGGTAACTGGATTGATTTACATATTCCTGCAAAAGAAAACTTTCTATTATCTCTTCATCAGTTTGCAGTATATCAGTAAAACTAAAATGTTCTGATCCGATCAGTCTACCGTCTCTATAAAGGAATTTGACAAGCATGACTTCAGTGGCTTGTCTATAGAGGGATATTGCATCGAGGTCATTTAAAGTAGACTGAACAACAGCCTTTTTAGAAAAGGTAATCTCTTCGATTTGCTTGATGGTTCTTTTTAGAGCGTGGGCCTTTTCAAATGCCAAGTCATTAGAAGCCTTTTCCATCTCTTTTTGTAGGCTCGCAATGACTTCCTTGCTATTACCCTTTAAAAAAGAAATAGCATTGGTAACAAGTTTATCATACTGATCTTTTGTGCATTTAGATACGCAAGGTGCAACGCATTTTTTAATGGAATAGAGCAGGCATGGCCTTTGTCTTGAGACTAGTTCTTTATCAGAGCATTGCCGCAGCGGGAAAAGACGACTCATAATATCAAGCGTATGTCTTGCAGCCAAAGTATTTGTAAATGGCCCAAAGTGAAGATTGCCGGGTTTTGGTTTTCCAAGAGATCTTACAAGTCGTATCATAGGGAATTTATGTTTATGATTAATCATTAGACTAATATAGGTCTTATCATCTTTGAGAAGGATGTTGTATTTAGGTTTATGTCTTTTGATGAGAGTATTTTCAAGTAGAAGCGCTTCTTTTTCGCTGGGAGTTATGATGGTGTCAATATTTGCAATTTGCCGTATTAAAAAGGGGATCATCTCTCGTTCATCGCCGCTTTTTGCAAAATATTGTTTTAAACGAATTTTTAGCTTTTTAGCTTTTCCAACATACAAAATGTGTCCATCTTGATTTTTCATCATATAGACACCAGGCTTATTGGAAATCAGGTCTATGCTAGATGGATCGTAGCTCATTTACTTGCTTTGGTTTTCCAAGAAAGAATTTTATTAAGGGCTTGGAGAGGTGTTACTTGATCAAGATCTAAACTTTTTATTTCTTCCAAAATTGGATCTGAGCTTGATTTCGGATCAGCGAAGAGATCATTTCCAAGGTAGTCAGAATCTTTTCTTTTTCTTTTTTTTGGTTGAGATTCAATTGTCTCCAATGTTTTAAGATGTTTTTTTGCGCGAAGGAGAACGGACTCCGGGAGTCCTGCAAGTTTAGCTACATGAATACCATA
Source organism: Chlamydiota bacterium (assembly GCA_021772245.1). Classification (GTDB taxonomy): domain Bacteria; phylum Chlamydiota; class Chlamydiia; order Chlamydiales; family Simkaniaceae; genus JAJFMG01. Next base: position 18,202 of record JAJFMH010000008.1, read on the forward strand.
ACTTTTATCAGCAGATCCTTCGACAATTTTATGCATAAAAATAATGTCATCACCAGTTTCTCTTATAGAGACATTATAATTTTTGGCTTTTGGGAAGGTTTGGGTCAGTTCTGTAAGCTCGTAATAGTGAGTTGCAAATAGGGTTTTAATGGGTTGCTTTTTTGCAGTTAGTAGATGTTCTGCAACTGCAAAAGCAATCGAAATACCATCATAGGTGCTGGTTCCACGTCCAATTTCATCCAAAACTACAAGAGATTTGTGTGTTGCATGATGCAAAATATGCGCTGTCTCAGCCATCTCTACCATAAAAGTAGATTGTCCTCTTGTAAGATCATCATTTGCTCCGATGCGAGAAAAGATCTTATCCACAATTCCAATAGTAGCTTTTGATGCTGGAATAAATGATCCCATTTGAGCAAGTAATACCAAAAGAGCAACTTGCCGAATATAGGTGGACTTTCCAGCCATATTAGGACCTGTGATAATAAATAGAGAGGCTTCATTTGTGAGGTGAGTGTCATTTTGAACAAAGGAGTGGTCTATAAGGGTAGATTCAATAATAGGGTGTCTGCCATCTAAAATATCAATTTCGGTAGAGTCTGTGATTTTTGGTCGGTGATAATCATATTTAATGGCAACATTTGCAAGAGATAGAAGTACGTCTAAAGTTGCGATGCACTTAGCAGTTTTGATAATGGACGATAGATAAGTTTTTACTTCTAAAATGAGCCTTTCAAAGAGGTCTTTTTCCAAGATTTGAATTTGATCATCAGCAGTTAGAATTTGTGACTCGAATTTTTTGAGTTCAGGTGTAATATATCTTTCTGCATTCACGAGAGTTTGGCGTCTCTCAAAACTATCTGGAAGCTTTTCAGAATCTTTTCTACTCACTTCAATAAAATAACCAAAAGCGCGATTAAAATTTACACGAAGCGTTTTAATGCCTACTTGCTCTTTGAGAGTTGTTTGATAATCAAGTAGGAACTGCTTTGCATTATTTTTTATATGATAGAGTTTGTCTAACTCTTCACTATGACCAGTTTTAAAAATGTTTCCGTCTCGAAGAAGATGAGGTGGGTTTGGAGCAAGTGCATTTGCAATAAGTTCAATAATTGGATCCAGATTTGGAAGCGAGTTGTATAGAATTTGTAAAAGGGAGCTGTCCGCGTTACTCAGTAGTGTTTTAATGGGGTCAATAGGTTTTAAGGAAGATAGAAGCTGAGCAATGTCTTTGGGTGTTGCATATCCAGAGGAGACTCTAGCAATTAATCTTTCTATATCTCGAACTGTAGATAGATTTGTATGAATACTTTGTGAAAACTCTTTTTTTTCAATAAGCTCTTCAATTGCGTCTTGGCGAGATTTGATTTTAGAAATATCTAATAGGGGATGAAGAACCCAATTATAAAGTAGCCTGCCCCCCATGGGGGTACAAGTCTTATCCAGTAAATGAATAAGTGAATTTGAGTTGTTTCCAAAAGTTAGGATCTGCAAGTTTCGAAGTGTATTTTGATCAATGGAAAGGTAGTCTTTTTTTTCTTTGACTTGCGCTGACTTAATATGATCAATAGGCAAGGAGAGATCTTCTTCGATATATCGAAGAAGAGTTCCACAAGCATTTACAGCTACATGTAGCTCTTTCATCCCAAAGCCATCAAGAGAATGAACCCCAAAATGTCTTGTTAGGAACTCATAGGAGGTTCGGTGATCAAAGAGCCAGTCCTCTTTGATATTAACACGGAAAGAAATCCTTTGCTTAAGATCTTCAATTGAAGATTTATTTTTTTCGTAACATTTTTTTGAAATCAGTATTTCAGAGGGAGCGCATTTAAATATCTCATCTTCGAGTTCAGAAAGACTTGTATGTTCAATGCAATAGAGCTCTGAGGTCGAGAGATCGAGCATTGCTAGCGCGTAAATGGTATTTACCTGCGTAATGCAAATAAAAAAATTGTTGTTTTTTTGTTGGAGCGAATTTTCAGCAAAGGTTGTACCGGGCGATACAATTCGAACGACATCCCGTTTTACAATTCCTTTTACTTTTTTCGGATCTTCTATTTGCTCTGCAAGAGCTACAATATATCCTTTTTTTGTCAGTTTATCTAAATAGTTTTCACAGGTATGTGCAGGAACCCCAGCCATGGGAACATCTTGCCTTTTGGTAAGAGCTAAATTGAGCTCTTTTGCTAAAATCGAAGCGTCTTCGTAGAACGCTTCGTAAAAATCTCCAAGACGAAAAAGTAGTAATGCATCCTTCGCTTTTTTTTTGCAGTCATGCCACTGCTTCATCATTGGGGATGTTTCTTTAGCCATGTTAAATTTATTTTCTCCAAAAAAGAAGTTTTTTGAGCAGTGCTTTCATACCAGAGTCTTTTTGAACACTTCTTTGACTGAGTAATTCAAGGGCTTCTTTTGCCTCTTGAATTCCTTTTGCAATTTGTAAAATAACCCCCTCGCACCACCTCTGAGATTCTTCAATTTCTGTTTGCATGATTTCAAGTCGTTCTAAAATTTCTTTAGGAGATTTGGCCTCTTTTTGGAAGGGAATACTTGCCTGCGACTTATAATTATCAATCATTTGTCGAAGTTCAAAAATATCGATTAAAAGAGGCAAAAATGTTTTTTTAAACTCTTCTCTCATTCCAGAAAGTGGTGATGAGGGGATGATTTTTTTGTTAGACTCACTCTTTCCTGTTTCCGAGTTTATTTTGATATTTTCGGAAAAGGGGGAAGCATCTAACTTGGTATATACTTTTTTGTGAAAAACAGTTTCTTCGTCTAGGCAAGTTTTCTTTGTCATGATCTTATCCCCGTGTCATAGTCGCAATTTCTCTATATAGGTAGAACCCCAAAATATCCTATTTTATAGTTTTGATAAAGATTTTTCCGGCGGAAAAAGCAGATTCTGGGATGGTTTTTTTTAGAAGATAGATATTTGGAATGTTGTTAGACTGAAAATTAAGAAGAGGCTTCCTTTATGAACATTTATTCCAAAAAAAGTTTAGACGAGCTGAAAAATAGAATTGATTTAATTGAAGTAATCTCTCCGATTGTAGATTTAAAAAAAGTGGGGGCGAGTTATAAGGGACTTTGCCCATTTCATGATGAATCTACGCCTTCATTTATTGTGAGAATTGGAGACTCTCACTACCATTGCTTTGGGTGCGGCGCGCATGGAGATGCCATTGCATTTTTAAGAGAGTATCAAAAATGGTCATTTCAAGAAGCGGTAGAATCACTTGCTGATAAATTTTCAATTACTCTTGAATTAGAAGAAGGCTCCAATCTTACCAGACAAAAAAGCACAACTCATCTTAAAGAGTCTCTTGAGAAGATGGCAAAATGGTATCACTACTATTTGCTTCATTCGGATGAAGGGCACGAAGCATTAAAATATTTATATGCCAGGGGAATCGACTTAGATTTTATTAGGCTTTTTGGTGTTGGGTATGCACCTAAATCCTTTGATTTGAGCATACGCGCAATGAAAGAGCTTTCTATAAATATGGAATCTGCGAAAGAGGTTGGGCTCTTGCAGGCAAGTGGTATGAGACCTTTTTTTTCAGAAAGGGTAATGTTTCCAATCCAGGATAAAAGAGGGATTGTGATTGGCTATTCTGGAAGAAAAATAAGAGAAGAGAGTTTTGGTCCAAAATACCTTAATACAAAAGAGACAACTCTGTTTAAAAAAGCAAAAGTTTTATTTGGGTTGCATTACTCTCGAAAACGAATCGCTAAAGAGCAAAGAGTACTCATTGTAGAGGGGCAAATAGATGCCCTTCGTCTCATCCAAGAAGGATTTAACTTTACAGTTGCCTCTCAAGGAACAGCATTTGGAGAAGAGCAAGTAAGAGAGATGACCCAGTTGGGAGTTACGCAGGTCTATTTAGCTCTAGATGCTGATAAAGCAGGGCAAGATGCCTGCTTTAAAATTGGAAATATGTTTCAAAAGGAGGGGGTTGAGGTGTTTGCACTTCCTCTTCCAAATGAAATGGATCCAGATGAATTACTTCGTGAAATTGGGCCAGAGGAATTTGCAAAACTATTTTCACCTGATACTCTTCGTGGTAATGATTATTTACATTTCTTGGTTAAGTATTTTTCAAAGGGAATTGATATGAATTCCCCCTCAAAAAAAAATCATGTGATTCAAAATATTGCACTTGTTATTCGAAAATGGGACCATCCATTAATGGTTCATGAAAGTCTTCGGAAACTAGCGCAAATCACCTCTGTTCCTGAAAAACTAATTGGTGTTGAAAAAAATGCAAGTGCGCCAAATATTCACATCAAAAAAAGTGGTAGTATATCTTCGCTCGCAATTGATCCTGATAGACTATTGGAAATGGATTTACTGCGACTGCTTTTTTTAATCACGCAAGAACAAAAAGAATTAGCACTTATTGTGCAGAAAAATCTGGCGCCCAAAGACTTTACAACTCCAATCTGTAAACGATTTTTTATTCATTATTTCGAACAGTTTGAAGAAGGTGTCTTGCCTGAACTTTTTTCCCTTTTGTCTTCTTTAAATAACCCAGAGGAAAGGTTGTTTTTTTCTGAGATTATACAAAAGAAAGTAAATGAAGAAAAAATAGAAGAAATTCTGTTTGAAACGATTAAGAAGATTACTGAGAGAAACTGGATGAATGAAAGAGAAGAAATCCGACAGAAAATTCAAAGTGGAAGACTCTCTGAAGATGAAATTTTAATCTTAGCTAAAAAATTTGATGATATAAGAAAATCTCCGCCAACACCCAATTTTTCTAAAGTTTGATCTATGGAATACGTAAATGTTTACTTTGATGAAACCTGTCCATTTTGCAAAAGATGCGTTGCCTTTTTTACAAAAAGGGACAAGAGATCAATATTGCAATTTGATTCCCTTTCCTCGGTTACTGATAAAGAATACATCTCTATAGCAAAACAAAGAGACAGTCTAATTTTGGTAATCAAAAATGGGAAAGAAAAGGATGTATATATCTATGGAAAAGCTGCGCTTCGAATTTTTAACTACCTAGAAGCTCCCTGGAAATGGATTAGTATTTTTTCCTACCTACCTAAATTCTTAATCGATCCAATCTATAGGGTAATTGCAAAAAATCGTGTATGCAAATGATTATTCTTTGTGTGCTTCTAGTTTTTTTTCTTTCTATTTTTATTGCAACTATGGCGCTTGGAATTTCTCCCATGCCAACTTCTGTTACAATGCAAAAACAGTTACTAAAAGTACTTCCTGAAAACATAGAGGG
>JAJFMH010000071.1 GCA_021772245.1 Chlamydiota bacterium
GCTTGAATAAGAAAATCAGTTGTTTTTTGCAGTGGTAAATTTTGTTTCAAAATATAAGATATTTCCTCGTCACTCACATAGTCAGTAAGTCCATCTGAGCACATGAAGTATATATCATTTTGCCTCAGGCTTACAACACCAATTTCAGGTGATACAACCTCATATGCACCAATTGCTCGAGTGAGGACGTTTTTTTGAAGAAATTTTTTACTCGGTTTCTTTTTGGCATTATTTAATGAATGGTCAAATGTCAAGAGTTCAAGATCTTTATTTCGGTATCGATAGATGCGGCTATCGCCTACATGGGAGAAAAGTGCTTCTGCCTCATGGAACAATAAAGTGCATAGAGTCGTGCCCATTCCTTTGAGATCTTTCTTATTCTTACTCAGGTTATAGATATGGGTATTGGTGTTTTCAATTAGGCTACAAAGGGTAAGGGCTAAATCTTCAATATCTAGTCCTTTTGAGTTATCAAAGTTGTGCTCTATTAAGTCACACAAATGAAACACAGCTTCTTTAGCAGCAATCTCTCCAGCTCTATGTCCTCCCATTCCATCCGCGAGTGCATAGAATGAATGATGGGGTAAATGATGCCAAACATCTTCATTGTTTTTTCTTGCAAGTCCAATGTCAGATAAACCATGGCAAATAAGTTCATAGGAGGTCTTAATCATCGCTTTCTTAATTATCCTTTATGGGAGTTGTGTATTGACCAAGCATTAGAATTTGCTCGCTTTTTTGTGCTACGACTGCAAACGCAAATGGCCTATTAAAATACATTGGATGAAAGACATCTCTTGAACTTTTAAGGGTAAAAGAAGAAGTCGATGCACCTGAGGCGCTTACACCGTGCTCGTTGATTGCCACAAAATTACTTTGGATGTTTTTTGAAAGTGATAGGCTCATATCTGTTGAAATATTCGAAAAATTTGCATGCATAGAATATGCATCAGAAACTCCTAGTCTTTTTAGACTGCTATCAAGATGAATTTTTGATTCAAATAAAAATTTGGGAAGCCTTAAATGCATCTTACGGGGGGTAAGATCTGCAAGAAGAGAAAACAGTCCATTTTCTGAGGTTTTTACTTTGTGATGTAAAAACTGTAAAGGCTTTTCAGTATGGATAATCGGAAGGAAAAGCAAAAGAGTAACGTTCCCTTGTTCACAAATAAGAGGAAGCGAGCAAGTCATAAAATCTTCATCTTTTGAAAACAGAAATGAGCCTTTTTGATTCATCATTGGAATAGATCGTTTCTCATTGCCATTGAACATATTGTTTTTAGTATAGGCTTTTTGGAATGGCTTTTTAAACTCTAGGTTTAGATCTATTGCAGATGCAATTAAGAGCTTGTCTGAGGTGCCAATATCAGTTTTTGAAAGCACGTTTGTGATCTTTCTATCTGTCTTTCTTGAAATAAATTCATTGATCTTTCTAGCTGCTTTGGATGGTTTTGAAAAATCAATGTGTGAAACTACGGTCTGATATGTATCGAATAGTATTTCCGAATAACTTGGAAGTAAGCTGCAATTTTTATCTACCCAGAGGCTATGCGATGTCGAAATGCCATTTATGGATTTTAGTAGTTGTGAATTCTCATTTAGTAGATCAAAATCTATCGTAACATGAGATATTCCCAAAGCTCTTTCTATTTGTGTTCTGGTTTCTCCAGCAGATCCGAGCAGAATGGAAATAATGTTTTGTGAAATGCATGCTGGAGAAAAAGCAAAATTTTCTCCTGCGCGAGTTTGAACTATTTTTGCTGCTATTTTTTGAGTTAGCTTATTTTCTGATATTTCAGAGAAAAGAACCGATGTTAATGATAGTGCAAGTATAAGAAGAGTTTTTCGCATGCTTTTCCAGTTTTTGGAAAATCACTTCATTTCTACACAATGATTTGAACGCAGCTAATGGCGTTAAAAATCATATGTAGTACAATAGGTGCCAAAAGTGATTTTTGTTTTTCATATAGGAAACCAAGATAGCATGCGAACACGAAAAGGGAAACAATAATTGGAAGATTTCCAATGCCGCGAAATAGGTTCACATGCATGAATGCAAAAAGCAAAGATGTACAAATGATCGCAGCTTTTCTTCCGAGAAATTTTTTTAGATATGTTTGTAAAGCCCCTCTGAAGAAAAATTCTTCGATAATTGGTGCCAATATAACGATGCAAACAAGCGCTAAATATAGAAGAGAAAGATGTTCTTTAGATTGTTTGAGAAACTCAACCGCCGGCTGTACGAGTGGCATTATTCCAAATAGTAAATAGTTGATTAGGACAATTGTGTTCCAAGAAAAAAAGATAAAAGGATAAACGATAAAAATCGAATATAAACCTATGGAAATATCCTGAAGCTTGTTTGTTTTCTCATTTGAGTTCCAAATTTTATAAAATGTTCCCTTGCAAAAGCCATATCCGTAGATCAGCATAAATCCAAATAGAAGAGATGAGTTTATAATTTGCGTGTAGGAAACTTGTTTGATGCCTGAATCAGTTGGAATCACTTTGGTGCGAATACCCACTGCAGTCAAAAATGGCGTAAAAAAGTAATATATAAAAATAAATCCAAGTAGAAAGATAAGTAAGTGATGAAAAAGGAGTTTTTTCTTTTCCTCTTGCGGAAGGGAAAAAAAGTTTTTTCTTTTAGCTAAGAAAAAAATTCCAAGTGATACAAGTCCAAAAAACAGTAGGGATACTACATGTTTTTGTATACTAAAGTCTGTTTCCAAAGTTTAAAAAACCGATATTAATCTTTTGAAAGTAATATATAGTCTTCTATGCGATTTACGATTTCCTTTGCAAGTTGAATATGAGCAAATCCAATTGGTGATACAGCGTAAGATTTTTTACTCCACTCTAAACTTGTTGGTGCTGACATCATTTTTGGAACAAGGTGAGACTGATGTACTAGTTCTTGAAGAATAGTTTCGGGTAGCTCTTTTCTTAAATCTACTACTTTTATTCTAACAGTTACATCTAGTTCACAGGCAGGAGTAAATTTATCGAGAAGTGCATTTTTAGCTTTTTTTGGATGAATACTATGTTCAACAAGTTCTAAAAAAACTGCAAACTCACTTTGATTAAAAGTCTCTTTAACCCATGGGATATGTTTTTGAAATGGATTTGCAGTTAGTGCAAATTCTTGATCTCTTTTCTGCATGGCTTGTAAAAAAAGTAACCCAGATTTTCTAATACGATCTTTTATAGAATAAGTTAATTCATCGGAAAGATCCCATGGCATGTTAGCTCCACTAGAGTCTATCACAGAAACAAGAGCAATACTTGGTTTGGATCTTCCATCATCGTGATACCTAATTTCAGCATTTTCTCCTCTATTTTGACAGCTTGAAAAAAGTAGGCAGATTGAAAACAGAAAAACTGAACGCATCATGATAGGTACTCCTTCTCTAATAAATTAAAACGTTTGTAACAAAATAAATGATATCAAATCAAGAAGAAGATCTACAAAAGTATTAATAACAAAGATATGCAGTATATATTGGGACTGGAGTGCCTGAAGAAAAAGAATATTAGTTGCTTAATATTGATCTCAACTTATAATGTTAGTAGCGTTTTAAAAGCGGTGCTAAATCCCAAGACAGTATTGGATTTGTTTGTGTTCTCTACAGTGGTAGGAATATCTATAATGCGCCAAAAGTACATAAATCATTCGTAAGGAGGCCCCCTCGATGTCACTGGAAAATGCCAAAGAAAATCTTAAGGAGTTTGGCAAAGAGCTCAACCTAGAAGGACTAAATTTTGACGAAAACCACACCTGTATACTTGGAATAGACAATACGTTTTCTTTGCATCTTACGTATGAACCAAATTCAGATAGGCTATACCTTTATTCTCCTATCTTAGATGGTCTTCCAAAAGATGAGAAACTAAAGCTAAAGTTATTTGGAGCTCTCTTAGAGGGTTCTATGCTTGGTGGTCAAATGGCAGGCGGAGGAATTGGAGTTGCATCTAAAGAAGAACTTGTTCTAATGCATTGCGTTCTTGAAATGGGTTCAGGCGCTGATCCTTCTTCACTTAGAAGATTCGCTCCTCTATTTGTCGAGTCAGTCGAAAAATGGCGCAAAAAGGCAAAAAAGATCGTCGATGGCGAAGCTGACGATGAAGAAGAAGGTAAAGGTCAAGATAAGCCAAGTCCAGGCGATCGCTTCATAAAAATTTAATTTAAGTATCACTGCGAAAGCAGTGATATCTTTTTCTCGATTTCAGCAAGAGGTTTAATAGCTTCTTGCTTTTCTTGTTCAATTAGACTTTTTATCATCTTGATATTTGACATTACAGTAGAATGATCTCTAGAGAAGATTTTTCCGATGTGTTTATATGGGAGTTTGAGTTTTTCTCTTAATAAATACATGCCTATTTTTCTTGGAAAGGCAATCTCTTTTTCTTGCGACTTTCCAATTACTTCTGCTTGTGCAATATCAAATTCTTGTGACACAAGCTCTAATATACTCTCGCTGGAGAGTTTTTCCATATCTTCATCATCGATCAAATCCTTGAGGTGGATTTGTACCTGCTCTACTGTCAACTCATTGTTTTTAGATGATTGGGCCCTTAAGTAAAGTGCATCAAGAGCTTTTAAAAGTTTTTTTTGATTTATAAAAGTGGAGATAAAAAAATCTTTAGCTTCGCTTGAAATTTTTAAATGCAAGAGTTGCAGTCTTTTTTCCAGCATGAATTTAAGATCATTTTGAGATAGATGTGAAAAAAATAGGGTAAGACCCCACTCAAATCTCGATACAAGTCTCTCTTCCATATCGACAAGGTCTCTTGGGGGAACATTAGAACTTAGGATGATTTGTTTTTCTTTGATATGAAAGTCATTAAATGTATGAAAAATCTCTTCTTGTGTTGCTCTTTTATTGGATATGAGGTGGATGTCATCGATAATAATGATATCATGATTTCTATACTGTTTTCTGAAGGCCGGAAGCTCACTATATCTATAGGATTGAATAACATCACTAATTAACTTTTCTGCCTTTACATAAAGGGGTTTTAGACCAATCGATTGGTATGACTTAGTCATTGACATAAGTAGGTGTGTTTTACCTGATCCTGAGGGTCCATATACATAAATAGGGTTGTATGCAGGTTTTTGTATTGATGTTGTCATACTTGATAGAATTTGAAAGGGGATTTCGTTACTCGAACCAGGAATAAAGCTCTCAAAGGTAGCATGTGGCTCTAAAAAGTCTTCCTTAAACTTTAAGTCAGGGGAGGGAGGGCATACTTGCATCGTGGAGCTCTGGGCTCCTGCAATGGAGAAATGGACTCTTATGGGGACTTCTCTCTCATTTATAAATGTCTTCTTGAGTTCTTGCTCTATATGCTCTTTGACCCAGTTGGCATGAAAATTATCTTGCGCTTCTAAATAGAGATTTCTAGCATCAAATTTAATTACTCGAAGTGTCTTTAACCACTTATCAGCAACTTCTGATCCAAGAACAGATTCTTTATGTTTAATGTAGTCAAGCCAAAGGCGCATGCGTAATACACGTTTTTGTTATTACTAACATATCATATAAGCACATGCGAAGAATTAACGTAAAGGTTACTTCTTTTTACCAATTACAATTTCATCTGGAATAATATTTTTCTGCATTCTTTTGGTTGTAACCCACTGTTGTAAAATCGCAAGAGACATTGATGATAACCAATACAGGTTTAATCCAGATGGGAAATTATAAAACAGCACTGTGAAGACAATAGTCATAATGGTTCCCATTTTCTGTTGCTGCTTTTGTTGGTCGGTTACTTCTGCAGTCTTACTTGCGGCTGTAATTTTCTGTTGCACATACATTACACCACCGAGAAGGAATGGGAGCAGGTGAAATTCATTACCGAAAAAGATAATGGGGTAGTTCCATGAAAATAGAACATCTGGAGCTGTCAAGTTATCAATCCAACCAGGAATAAATGGTGCTCCTCTCAGGGCAAAGGTTGACTTTAGTAGATCAAACATTGCTAGTAAGAAAGGCATCTGAATAAGAAGTGGCAAACATCCCGTAAACGGATTTACTCCATACTCCTTGTAAAGAAGCATAGTCTCCATTTGGAGTTTTTTAGGGTCTTTCTTGTACTTTGCTTGTAGCTCCGCAATTTTCGGTTGTAGTTGTTGATTCTTTGCCATGGATTTAATAGACCAAGCATTGAGTGGATAGAGCATTACTCGAAGGGCTACTGTCAGAAGTATAATTGAGAATCCCCATGAGTGTGTGATGCTGTGAAAAAAGTTCATCAGTAAGAATAGAAACTTCGCAAAAGGCTCCGTAATAAATGCAAACCATCCATGGAAAGATATAGCTTCTGTATATCTTGGGTTGTACCCTGTTTGTGAGTTAGAAAAAATTGTGTCTACATTCTTAAGAACTTCTTGATCGAATGGTCCGGCATAAAGCCTCATATCCATTGGCTGTGTTGAGTTCTTGAGAGGAATTAAGACGTTATAGCCCGGATATTTGTCTGCAGGATAAGCGTTGTTTTTAGCATTAATCACTGTTAGTTTTGTAGGGTCCATATTACCTGGAACTTTGTTGACTACAAAGCCTGCTCCAGCATCATCTAATGGATCTAAAATCATTCCTAAAAATCCATTAGAGTTACAGACCCAGTCTGGATAAAAGGATGTAAGAGTTGTTGATAATTTCGGTAGCGATACCTTATCAACTTTTGTCTTGGAACCCTTGTTTGCTCTATATTTTACGATTGGGGCTGGATTACCTGAAATAAGTTCTACTTCTGGAACACCTGATGTCACATAAAGTCCTTTTGTATCTCCACTCACTTTAATTGAAACTTCTAAGCAATAGGGGGCTTCGACACCATTGCTTTGCAGAGAGTATGTTTTAGTGATTCTACGAGAAGGGGTTGACATTTCAAACTGGATAGTATCTTTTGTCATCCGAGTCATTTTGTAGAACCCATTGGATGTACTAGGGTCATCCGAAATGACATTCATAGCGTAGTACTTAGCCGGTGTTTCGAAGGTAATTTGGCCATTACTATTTTTTATATCTCTTCGAATTAAAGGGTAGTAGCCACCAAGGGTTGGCTTCTTTGAAACTATTGAAGTTTTAGCCCCGCCAAATCCGAAATAATCTCGACTTGGAAACATATCATTCTGGGGATAGTCTTTTTTCAGAATTTTATCGAATTGAATAGGTAAGACAACACTTTCAGAGTCTTTTTTACTTTTAAAAGGTAGATTAATTTCTGCAATAGCCCCTCCTTTTGTAGAGAATACTACCTGCTGGTAATCGTTTTCTAAAACGTAATACTCTTCAGTATGCGAGCTCTTATAGGTAATTGGCGCCTCAAAATACAAATGGTTCTCGAAAGAACTGATTTGTGATAAAGGAATAAAGTCTTGTTTGGATGCGTCATAAAAACCAACTGGTACATATTTGCTATTGCTTTCATAAAAACAAATTGCATTTTTACTTGGGTATCCATCAGGGAAGTAAAGCCTGCCAGCTTCATAATCTGCAGTTGTTATATCAACTAAATTTTTACCGTCTAACGAAAGGAGCTGAAGTTTTGTTATACCTTCTTCTGATAGGCGTTTTGTGGGAAGTTTAGAGGTGTCATTGGAAGAATATAGTGCTATTTGTTGATTTCCTTTGGGAGCAATTGAAAGCTCTAGCTCTTGGGCTTTATTTTTTCTGTTTAAGAAGTAAAGCGTATCAGGAAGATCATTTTTTGAAGCGAGTGTAATTACATCGTTATCATATTGTACTCCCCATGAAAGAAAGGAAGATGCATCAGCTGAATTATATAGTTTTACAAGGGAAAAGTCTCTGATATTTGCTGTTTCGTTCTTAGATGAGCGTTTTGAACTTGCGATTTGTTCTTTTTGAGAGTCTTGTTTTGCAATGTCAGTTGCATCCTTTTTTGGAGTAAAATAGTTGTTAATTAGAAAAAAACTAAGACCAATTGCAATTAGAAATACGAGACTTTTTTTGTTCATAGAAAGAGATCCTTTGGGATTTATTTAACCAATAGCGAAGCTAACATATTCTAGAAAAAATATGAATTGAATGCAATTTAATCTTCGGAAGTATTTGGCAGATTTTCAAGACTAATTGCAAAACGTTGAAAGGCTTCAGTTGATCGAAGATTTTCAAGCCAATCATCATGTAAGAGCTCACCTAGAGGTGGAAGGGCATGATAAATGAATGCTTTTTGCAGAAAAAGCATTGCTTTTTGGAATTGTTTGGTTAAGGAATATAGACATGCAAGTGCGTAATAGGCGTGTATGTTGCCAAGCTTTGCAGCTTGGATCATCTTAAATTCAGCTTCAGTAAAGTAATTATCTTCAGAAGTCTCTGGTATATGCAGCTGAATATTTATAAGTGTAAGTGCCCAATCAAGCACTGTTTGTTCATTCTCATTTTCGCGAGCATATGCAATTTTATAGTGATGGATGGCTCTTTGAAAAAGATCAACTTCTCCAGTCATTTCACCAAAATGGCCATAGCAAAGTGCAATATGGTAATGAATTTGAGGGAATTCGGGGTCAATCATCTGAACATGGTGAAAAATCTCAAGAGCTTTTTTGTAATATTTATCCTCATCAAAAAAATCTCCCATCATGTCAAGAGCTGTCGCATACTCAAACATCCAATCGCTATGATGGTAGATCACATTTTTTTGAAGATGGATTGCGTATTCAAATTGCTCAATGGCTTTTTGAACATAGTCTTGGCTATTGATGAGCTCTCCAATTTTTGTTAGAGAAAGTGCATAGTTATAGTGATAAACGCTATCAGATTTGAGATGCAGCGCTTTTTCATAGAAAAGACATGCTTTTTGAAAATGCTCAGGGTTGTTTTCAATAGATCCAAATTTAGCGAACACTTTTCCTAAATCATGCCATAACACATGAAATGTGCGGTCAATGCTCAGGCCTATTTGAAACTTCTCCATTGCGACATAGTATTGCTCAATATCATTAAAGTATTCTGCAAGCATGAAATGAGTTGTTCCTAAAACATGCCAAACTTCAGGCATGTCTTCATCGAACTCTGATGCTCTTAATGCTTTGTTTTGTGCATGATAAAGAAGTTTTAGATCTTGGGTTAGTAGCCCAAGTTCTGCCATAGCCTCTGCCATAAGAGAGTGAATTTTGGGGCTTCGTTTTTTCTTAAAGGAAGCTTTTTTACATTTTTCTACAGCAGATTGTAGACGTTTAACGTCTTTCATCCACCTTCCAGAATCTAATAGAAGTTTTGCCCAAGATACATAAACTCTTGTTCTTTTGGGCTTTAATTCAGCAGCTGCAGCGTAGCATTCATTTGCTTTTGTAAAATGATCTTCATCATGAGTTTTTTCATAAATACAGAAGAGTGTGTCACCAAGGTGGAGCCAACCCTTTTCCTTAGAAATTGCAATCGAAATACAGTTTTTAAAGCAGTCAACCGCTTTAAAAAAGTAGCGGATGTCGTTTGAACTTGTTCCAAGAGCTGTATAACATAGACCGTAGCTTTCCCAAAAATGCCAAGATAGATTTTCATGTAAAGATTCCGCTTTTTTAAATTCGGATAATGCATGCTGCAGATCAGATGGTTCGGATGATTTTTCAGCAATTTCCATCCAGGTATTTCCTAGATACCAATGAAGATCGGCAAGAACTTCATTGGGTACTTCTTCGATGAGTGTTAAAGCCTTTTCAAATCTTTTTTTTGCATCAAGATAATAGTGAAAGTGACCTGTTTTTTCTCCAAGTAAGTATAGTGCATTTCCCCAAGCATGCCACGCATCAAAAAAATTAGGATCAATTCCAACACATTTTTTTAATTTTCTACTTGCTTCGAGAAGAGCCTCAGTGCAATCATTTTCAGAACCGTATTCAAATAGTGCTAGTGCACCTTTAAAAAAAAGTTTAGGATTCGTCGGATCTAGCTTAATTGCCAGATCAAATAACTTTAATCCTGAGAAATCTCCTTGTACAAGTTTCATTTCTCCTTTAGATACAAGACTCTCACTTAAGTTCGTGTAACTCTCGTGCTTAGAGTTTTCAAAATTTAGTTTGCCCTCAATTTCCTCGAGAGTAGACGGAAGATCGATATCAAAAAAATCATCTACATTATAGGGGCTTTTCATAGAGGAAAACTCTTGGTTCAGTACTATTTTGCAAGCCTTGATTATAGAAAATCTGACGTTAATGAGCAATCGATCACTTATACAATTGAGCCTTTTTTACATAAAAAAAGTTATTTGATATCGATTTATTTCTTTAATATAAGGACCTTGGATCAAGTAAATCTTTACATGAAATTTAAGGCATTCAAAATTCATAGATATAATTTGAATTTTTAAGATGCATAGGCATTACAAGTCGATGAAGATAAAAAAATCACATTGATTCCTGCTTAAATCATTCGTAATAAGCTAATTATATAAGAGTGTTGAGGGAGTTGTTTTAAATTTGTACTTATGGTAATATATGTACATAAGGTAAATATTTAGGTGAGAAATGAGTGCTAGAAAAATTTCAGCAAGAGATTTACGAGAACGTCAATCCGATGTTCTTGACCAAGTCTGTTTTAAAGGTGCGAATTATATCGTAACACGTCATGGGAAGAAAGCTGCAGCCGTAGTTTCTTTAGAAGATTTAGAATTTCTTCAATTAGCTCGAGAGGAACTGGAAGATAAAGTGGATATTGACTCTGCAGAAGCTGCATACATGGAATATCTCCGAACAGGGGTGTCTTATTCACTTCAAGATCTAAAAAAAGAACTGGATATTGAGTAATGTATGAAATTGAGTTTGCTTCAAGTGCGAAAAAAGAACTTACCAAAGTTCCAAAAATAATACGAAAAGCAATTTTTAAAAAGATAGAAACACTCTCATCTACGCCAAGACCACCTTCTGCTAAAAAACTCCAAGGAAAACACCATGGATTGTATAGAATACGAGTTCGAAATTATAGAGTCATATATTCTATACTCGATGGGAAGCTTCTAATTCTAGTTCTTCATGTTGATCATAGAAAAGATATTTATTGTTAATTTTTCCGTTTTCTACGAAAGATATACCGCTCGGGAATTAAGGTTCAAAAAATCTTTAGGATATTAAATTGTTGTCATCTAAAATTGGTGTTTGAAAAAATTTCTAGCAGATCAAGAAAGAGCTTCATTGCTGAAGCAACACAAGAAAGAATGAGACAAGCGTATATGCGAACTTATTTAAGCTTATTGCTTTATGATGGATAATAGGATCTCTTATTTCCTCTTCTTGATTTGCGATGTGTATATTTAAATAAATTATTTGTCTGTTGATTTAAAAAAGTATATTGTTGAGACTCGAATAAAACTTTCTGATTTGGTAAGCTGCCTTTATGCATATTTACGGAAGAACCATACACTTAGGTGATACTGATGCTACTGGCGTCATATATTTTGCAAAGATGCAAAATATAGCCCTGGAAGCATTTGAAGATTATCTTACTTGTGTTTCATTAGATCTGGCCTCTATTCTTAAAGAGAAAAAGTTTCTCTTTCCTATTGTACATGTTGATGCAAACTACATGCAGCCTCTTTTTGTAGGGGATAAAGTTAAGGCTCATTTGAAACTTCAAAGAATTGGCAACTCCTCGTTTACTTTTATAACAGAGCTTTTTAAGAATCGTTGCCTTGTTGGAACAGTGCAAATTACACATGTTACAGTTTTATTTGGTACCAAAAAATCTACAGATATTCCAAGTCATTTAAAGCTTCATTTAGAAAAACTTTAGGACTTTTCCAAGATGTTGCAATTGTTTCAAACGGCAGAAATTGATGGGGTACTTTGTACTTAGGTAATCTCTCTTCTAAAAATGCAATTAAATTTTGGATCTGAAAGTTATCCAGATTAGAAATGTATGCAACAGGTTTATGGCCTACTTCAGGGTCTTCTATTCCTTCCACCTTTACATATGAAATTCCAGGGAATTTCAAAATGATATCTTCAATTTCTTCTGGTTGGATGTTTTCTCCATAAGAAATAAACATCCTATCTTTTCTTCCCAAACAAATAAGTTCATTTTCTTTTGAGAGCTTTCCTATATCACCTGTTGCAAAATATCCATTTGTAACTTCTCTAACTATTTCTCCTTCTTTGAGATAACCTGAAAATAGAGATTTTCCAGCTACGCAAATCTCACTATCTTCAGAAATTTTCACTTTGCAGTGTGGTAATATTTGTCCTGTGTTTACAGAGGGTTGACATATTCTTTGAGTAGTCGCCACTTGCGAGCACATTTCGCTCATTCCATAGGTAAGATGAAGTGGAAGATTGGCTTTGATACCATCTTCAATTAGTCGTAGTGACGCTTTAGCGCCGCCAAGCAGAATGTATTTTATCCTTCGAGAAATCAATTTTAGATTTGCTCTGTCTTGCTTTAAAAGGCGGTAGAGTTGAGTGGGAACAAAAGATGCTCTTGTGATTGGAAATAGTAGAAGGTTTGATTCTAAAGGCTCATTACTAATTACAATTGCTCCACCAGATATAAATGCTCGAAAGACTGATGCGAGCCCTCCTACATGAAAAAGAGGAAGAGATAAAAGAGTTATATCTTCGTTTGTTTGCTCAGAAAAGCAATTGGTTCCTTCAGCACTTTCAAAATGATTTGCTATAGTTGTTACTGCTATTTTGGGATTTCCACTTGTTCCAGATGTATAAAGATAAATCGATGGATTGTTTAATAGATAAGTTTGATGATGACATTTTTGAGCTTTTGTAAAAGAAAAAGATTCTAAGGGTAGAGATGGAATATTAGCGATTTTGGAATGGCTATTTATCTCATCATGGATGAGATAATCTATGGAAATTTCCTGATGGAAATTTTCAGAAATAGGAGTCTTTGGATTAAGTGTTAGGATTTTTACTTGGCATCTCAGTAACGCAAATAAAAGTAAGATCATTTCAAGAGAATTCGCTAGGGAAACGGCTACTATTCTACCTTTTTTGATCCCGTGACTCTGTAGTTGATTTGTTAGAGAGTTAACAATAGCAAAGCAATCTAAGTATGTAAGAGATTCTCCATCTGTGTAGATGGCAATATTTGAGCTATGCTTGGTAAATAAACAGGGGATTTCTTCCATAGAAGTTTCAACTTACTTGTATCAATGGGTTTTTTAGTGATGATGACATTTCCATCTTTTTTTTCGATTGGAATGATATTATCGATAAAATCTTCGAAAGTATCTAGTCCAATTGGAGTTTGAGCGCAGTCAAACATTTTGGAAAGATTTGTTATATGATAGAGGCCAAGAGAGGATTCAAATGAACTGGAGAATGAGTATTCACATCCTTTTTTCAAAAGGCTCGGGATCAGCTTTTGATAAGTGGAAATTCCACCCTGCATAGTAGGTTTTAAGATCGCAGATTTCATATTTTGCATTGGAAAAATTTGATCTAGGGTGTGATTACGTATTGTTTCATCAAGTGCGATTGGATGTTTAGATTCTTGTGTAAATATTTTTAGCTCGGATAAGTTAGAGACTGGTTCTTCTAGGTATTCAAAGGAGCCTGTATCTGGAAAAGCCTTTGAAAAATGCATTGCTTCTTTGAAACCCCACTTTTGATTAATATCTAATCGAAGTCTAAGATTTTGTTTTAAAAGTTCCGATACTATTTTAATTGCATCATCAGGTGAAAATGGAGAGAGCTTCACCTTTGCAACACTTCCATTTGGAAGAGTACTTGCTTTATCTAAAATTTGCTTTGATGAGCCTTTTAGAAGAAATGATAAGGGCAGCTTAGTTGTATTATTTTCTAATGATAGATCTAAAAGAGCAGATTCAATCCCAAAGTTTACAGAGGGAAGTTTGGAGATTGGATAACAATCGAGTGGATTTGTAAGAGATTTGAGAAGGTCATCATATGCCTCTTCGAGGTTTTCTGTATTAAAACCTTTAAGTGGCGTTATTTCTCCAAACCCTTGTTTTCCATTTGCAATGAACTTTACAATTAGTCCTTTACGAGGAAGTGCTACCTTTCTAGAAAGAGAGTAGGAATAGATGCAAGCTTCATCGATTTTCAAAGCAGATATCCAATGAAAAATAGGGTAGTATATAGATAATAAAGCACTCCGATTTTATTAAAAAATATTGCAAAATCTGAAGGGGAATCTGAGGCTTTAAGCGCACGTAGGATTGGTATTATTGGCACAATAGTAAAAGATGCTAACACCACAAAAAAATGATTTTTCTCAATTACCACTAAACATAGAGGGGTGATGGAGCAAACTAAGAGCATAAGCTTTAGATGCAGCTTTTCTATATTTACTCCAAAACGCACCACCAATGTTTTTTTATTAGCAATGGCGTCTTCTTTTTCATCTCGAAGATTGTTGAGAATAAGTAAAGAGTTAGAAAGTGCCCCTGGCGCAATTCCTGCAATGAGAGCATATACTGAAAAAGCACCTGTAAGCAGATAGTATGTGCCAATAGTTGCAACAGGTCCAAAAAACAAAAAAGCAAAAATATCACTTGTTCCTGAATAAGATAATGACTTGGGACCTTTGGTGTAGAATATCGCAAGTATCATTGAAAAGCAGCTCAGGAGTGTAAAAGCAATGCCACCTTTGATTATAGGATAGATACTTGCAAGTAGCGCAATGCAGAGCATTGCCATAATTGCAACTTTCATTTCATGTAGTGAAATAGTATTTGCTTGCAAAGCCCTTTTTGGTCCCTTTCGATCTCTAGTATCGGCCCCTTGCAAATGATCGAAAAAGTCATTTGCAAAATTTGCAGTAATTTGAATACTGAGAGCGAAGCACAAAATACATAGAAACATTGGAAAAGAAAATAGAGATTGCGGGCACATGCATCCTCCAATTATAACAGGAGAAATGGATGCTATCAGAGTTTTAGGTCTAGTTAAGCTTAGCCAAATGGAAAGAGTATTCATGGTCTTTTTGGAAACTTACTAAAGTCTGGTTTTCTTTTTTCTTTAAAAGCGCTATGCCCTTCCTTTGCCTCTTCCGACATGTAATAGAGTAGGGTTGCATTACCTGCAAGTTCTTGCAATCCTGATTGTCCATCACAATCAGCATTTAAAGAAGCTTTCAAACAACGGATTGCAAGTGGAGAATGCTCGAGTATTTTATTACACCATTCAACAGTAGTAGATTCTAGTTCTTCATAGGATGCTATGTGGTTAACAAGCCCCATATCAAGAGCTTCTTGGGCGCTATACTGTCGGCATAGATACCAAATTTCTCGGGCTTTTTTTTGTCCAACAACTCTTGCAAGATAACTTGCTCCAAACCCCCCATCAAACGAACCAACTTTTGGCCCTGTTTGCCCAAAGATGGAGTGGTCTGCAGCAATGGTTAAATCACACATGACGTGGAGAACGTGTCCACCACCAATAGCGTATCCTGATACCATTGCAATGATTGGTTTTGGGCAGTGTCGCATTTGCTTCTGGAAATCCAAGATATTTAGTCTATCAATTCCTTTTTCGTCAGAATAACCCGCATGTTGTCTAATGGATTGATCACCACCAGAGCAAAAAGCATCTTTGCCATATCCAGTTAAGATGATTACACCAATTTTTTCATCGTTGCGAGCATCTGCAAGAGCTTCAATCATTTCATTTACCGTGAGAGGTCTAAAAGCATTATGAATCTCTGGTCTGTTAATCGTAATTTTTGCAATACCTTGATATTTGTGATATAAAATATCACTGTAGGTTTTACATTCTTTCCACTCGATCATTTCTCTAGTTGTAGTGGACATTTTTTACCTTCTGGTTATATTACGAAAATAAGGAAAGCGCAGCTTTCAATTTAGGAGAGCTTAATTCTTTTTGCAATTTTTGTTGTTGTCTCAAACTCTCTCCCTTTTTAACAAAGACTTCTACGATAGTGGAGATAGGATTTTCATAAAAGGAAAGAAGCGCTTGTTCAATGGATCCTGATGACTCCATTTTTTGATAAGGCATGTCAAACATTTTTGCTATGCTTTCTAAATGAATAGAGTGAGATGTGAAAAAATAATTATCAATCAATTCTTCTGGCATATGGCTGTTTTGTCCGATTGGTAAGAAGGAAAATATGCCGCAGCCGCTGTTGTTAATAACAATGGTAAGCATTGGTTGGTTGACACCTTTTAGCATTGCAAATGAGTTCATGTCATGCAGAGCTGTCATATCACCAATTATACTAACTATAGGTTTTTCAAGTCCTTCAGCCACACCTATTGCTGTTGCTATATTTCCATCAATTCCAGACAGACCTCGATTTGCAAAAATATCGACATTTTTGCCCTTTGCAAATAAAAGTGCATCAGCGTCTCGAATTGGTCTACTGTTTCCAATGAAGTAGGCACATGAATCAGATAATGTTTTTGAAAGGCTATAAAAAAGAGAGCTCTCAGAGAGTTCCTTGTCATTTTCAAAAAAACTGGATAATTGCGCACTTACTTTTTCACTTTGATCTAGAAAAGTTTGAAGCCATTTGTTTGATTCGCGCCTCGGTATTTTTGGGTGAAGCTTACTGATAAAGATATCGGGAGTACACTCTATTTTGTGGGTAACTTTATGAGTTGGATCTACTCTTTTACTTTGATTTGATAGGTGGATATATAATTTGATATCACTTGATTGAATTGTTTGTAGTAAACTTTTAGAAACAAAATTTCCTCCAATATGAAGCGCAGCTTCAAAATAAAGCTCTTTGCAAAGAGCTTTATTAGAAAAAATCAGATCGTAACTTGTGATAATATTTTTGTGATCAATATGTCTGATTTTTGAGCATGTATCAGCAAGTATAGGCCAATTTAATTTTTCGGAGAGTCTAATTAGGTCTTCAGAGCTTAAATTTGTTGCCCCAGATCCAACGATAATTACTCCTTTTTCAATACGTATCATTTCTTCTAACATCTCAGAAATTTGAGATTCATCTATGTATTCTTCGGGCTTAATATAGGTAGTTTTAGGAGTGAAAGACTTTTCAGCACTGTTTTTCTTGCTTTTCTCATGTAGAGGTTCATCAAATGGGCAGTTAATTTGAACGGGACCACAGGGATGCTTACACGCGGTATAAACCGCATTTGCAATGATAGAATCCACGGCATTTTGATCATTTTGAGATTTAGGGGGGAGTAGCTGAATGGATTCTTTTGTAAAATTACCGAATAGATTGATTTGATTTGTAGTTTGATTTGCTCCGCAATTTTGTAAGTGAAAAGGTCTATCTGCAGATAAAATAATAAGGGGAATAGAGGCTTCTTTTGCTTCCATTACAGCCGGCATTAGATTTCCAACTGCAGTGCCAGATGTAACAATAATACAAACGGGAGTTTGAGTTGCTTTTGCAAATCCTAAAGCGTGAAACCCAAGACCTCTTTCATCAAAATGCACATGTGTTTTAGTAAGTGGGTGCTCAGCTACTGCTTGAACAAGCGGAGTTGATCTATAGCCAGGTGCAATACAGAAATAGCGCACATTTTGATGAACTAATTCATTAATGATGCGTTTGCTGTGGCAGATGTTGCTTGTTTGGTATTCTGTATGCATATTTCAAATTGTCTCATTTTATTTTCTGTTTCAATCCACTCGTTTTCGGGAGTAGAGCCTTTTACGATACCACAACCTGCGAACAATCTTAAATGTTTTTTTTCGATAAGAGCAGATCGTATGCCCACATAGAAACTTGCCTTTTTAGGAGTTAAGATACCAATAGGCGCTGCATAAAATCCACGATCAAAGGTTTCGATCTCTTTGATGAGTTTTTTTGCGAGATCTGTAGGGGTTCCACACATGGCAGGTGTTGGATGAATTAATTCTAAGATGCTTTGATCAGAGGTGGTTTTTTTGAGATTTCCCCATACCTCGAAGAATAGATGTTGCACATGACTTGTTTGCAAAATGCTATTTGCATTTTGCAAAGTAGAAGCTTCGCAGAGGTGTTTAATTTTGGAAAGAATATCACGCTTTACAAAATCAAATTCATGCAATTCCTTGGGGTCATTTCTTAGTCTATTTTGCAAGTGCTTGTCCTCAGTAGGGTTTTTTCCCCGTGGCGTTGTACCAGCTAGCGCAACTGTTTGTAGGAGATTTTTATTTCTTTGAAAAAGTATCTCTGGTGTAGCTCCTATAAAAGTAGATTTTTCTGAAAATTTTAGAGCAAATAAAGTAGAGTTAGAGGCAGTTCCTGAGAGTTTTTCAATGATTGAAAAACCGCAGACATCTTCTTCAAATTCATAAAGCAATTCTCTTGCTAACACAACTTTTTGAAGAGGCGTTGTTAGAATTATATCTAGCGCATGACGCACCATCTTATCCCATTGGGATTGAGATGGGGTTTCAATTTTACGTTTTGGATTAGATATCTTAGCTGTTTTCTCATTAAATTCGAAGTTTCTTAGGATTTGCTCTACTTCTAACTTGGCATCAGTAGAGATAAGATTAAGGGAAATAATGGTTTCTTCTTCATTTTGAAAAATCTCAATTTGAGGGAGAAAAAAACAGGATTTTGGAAAGCTTTTGCTTTTCTTTTGATCAAAAGAAAAAGCTCCAAAAAATATTGGAGGTAAATGGGAATCTTGCGTTTCAAAGGAGGGTAAACTTTCAAGATAGAAATGAGCTCCTACAAAGACGTAGGATTCATTACTATCTTTTTCTTTCCAAAAGCCAAGAGGTGTTTGACTTTGCGCTCTAAGAAGGGAAAATAGATTTATATCAGGAAGAGATAATGAGATTCTTTTTGTCTGTAGACGACGCGTTTGAGTATTTATTGTATGCGTAGATGCATTTGGAAGTGCATCTAATGCTCTTTGAAATAGATCTTTCATACCACATGTTGCAATTATTTTGTCGCAACGTACAGAGTAACAATTCCAAAGGTTAATGGATAGGCTTTCACATCAGAAAATCCAGCTTTTTTAATCTCTTTACAAAGCTCTTCTCCATAGGGGAAGGTCTCGATTGTTTTATTGAGGTAAGTATATGCTGATGTGTTTTTAGAAATGAGACCGCCAATTCTAGGTAAGATCTTTCGAAGATAAAAAAGGTGAAGACTTTTTAGCAACTGTGATTTAGGCAATGAAAATTCCAATATGAGGAATTTCCCTTGCGTTGAAAGAACCCGATGTGTTTCTGCTAAACAAAGATCCATATTCTCAATATTTCGAATGCCAAATGACATAGTAGCGCAATCAATACTCGAATCTTTGAGAGCGATATCCGTAGCAGAGCCTTTCAGTAAGGAGACTTGGTGAGAGTACTTTTTTCGCATGAGTTTGCGATTACCAATTCTAAGCATTTCTTCCGACATATCAATGCCCAGAGCAGCTTTGACCTTTTTACATCTTTTCATAATAGAAAAAATTTGATCACCAGTACCTGTTGCCAAGTCAAGAAGGTCTAAACAGTTTTTTTTAGGAATATGACGAGAAACTCGCCACCTCCAGTAAAAATCGAGTCCGAGAGATAGAATATGGTTGTTAAGATCGTAGGTATTGGAGATATGGTCAAAAATTTTCCAACTATCTTTTTTTGAATGTTTTAATATAGCAGTTTTTGTCATATAAAGACTTGTCTTTTTTTGGTGCTACCAGTTGTAACAAACCTAAATCAATTATTACAACCGAAACTATTTTCTTTAAGGTTCAGTCTGGGATTTAATGTCAATCAGAAAAAAATAGAATTTATTTTTTTTTGTTGATTTAATTGTTTTGTTAGTTTAATTTAATCACAAATTTAAATAAACAAAAGCAGAGGAGTAGAAAAAATGATTAATGATGTTATGGATACAATTAGTACATTGTATTATGGTCCAGATTCTACCGCAACAACTGAAGAAGTAACTCAATTTTATGAACTTCAATCTAAAGTTTTTAAAATTGCAATTTCAATTTTATTATGTCCGATTTTGACAGGAATTAACTACTGTTTTTCTGAAAAATCATTTGCAGAAAGTTTAGTATTGGGATTAGCTTGTTCTTTAGGAAACTACATTATGTTGGAACCCGAATATTGGACCATTGGTTAAGTTACTCTTTCTGCTAAACTGTCATGCAGACAGAAGGAGCAAAAAATGCAGAAGAGAAACGCAAGGAAGTGCGGCATTCAAAAAAAAGTAGCTCTGGCAGCTTTAAAAGAACACTCCACTGTGAAAGAGATCGCTCAAAGATTTGGTGTACATATTGTCCAGGTGCATAAATGGAAAAAAGAGCTCCAGGAGAAGGCAGAGGCTGTTTTTGAGACAAAAAAGAACAATTTTGAAGAGAAGGAATCTGAGCTTCATGAGCAGATTGGTAAACTGACTATGGAGAACAACTGGCTTAAAAAAAATTGGGGCTCTAGACAGAATGAGTCTGCTTTCATATGTCGATCGAGAAGACCAACAATTATCAATTCGTCAGCAGACGAAATTGTTAGGAAATCCAAGATCGAGCTATTATTTTAAGCCTTGCCTTGAAACGCGTGAAAACTTGGCTCTAATGGAGCTTATCGATCGGGAGTACACTAGGCATCCCTTTTATGGAACCAGGCGGATTACCGCCTGGT
>JAJFMH010000072.1 GCA_021772245.1 Chlamydiota bacterium
CTGCTGAATCAGAGTTAGATAGCAACTCCCTCTTCGTAGACTCATCTGTAAATTTTGATTCTGTAGGACCATCTTCAATTGATACAACTTCGGTTGAGCCACGAGGGGAAGCGAAAGATTCATCTTCTGTCTCAACGTCATCAGAAGCCAAAATTCCAGCGGGAATTACTGAACAAACAGCGACATTACCCCAAGAATTTAATACACCTCATGCATTTGCCTGCTCTCTTCCTATAGATATCTGCCCAAATGACTCTCCAATTAGTAATGAATTATGTAAGTTAGCTGCAAGAATTTTAGAATCAGATTTGAATGTATGCAAGACTCATTCATGCGAAGACTCTAACTGTCTCTCTGAAAAATGTTTTCAAGAAATTGATGTACTAAAGATACTCATTATTGATCCAAGTATAGCCTCCTATCAATCAGCAAGTTTGGAGGAAGACATTGCTAGTAGATTATTCGACTCCATTGATAATTTAGATCAAGCAAAAGCCCAAAGCATAGCAAGAACAGTATTGTTAAATCTTGAGATTTATATGTTCTCATCTCCCATTCAAAATAAATATAGAGTACTTCCAAAAGTTCAAGAGTTCGGGCTGCAAGATGCTTTGTGCACTGCACTTAGTTCTCATGAACTATACGGTGTTGATTTAATAATTGAATGCGCTACAATCATTCAAACCTGTTTTGATCGACATACTGAAAGCCTATTCCCTCTAGAGAATTTGCCCAAACCTCATTTAAGCAACATATTTCTTCTTCTTCAAATTGCAAAAGTCCATTTTGCAGGTCTTACACATGAACCGCAAAGAGCGCAAGTAGAGAATGATTTTACTATTCCATATGCTCTTTCTAATAGCTCTCAAGGCTATGTATCAAAACTCAAGGGAATTCTTACGAGCAAGAATACTTCTTTTTCATATCCACCCATTCTACATGGTTATGTATTAAGAGTCTTAAGTGGAATTGAATCGACAAAACTTAAAAGCATCTATCTTCAAATAAGGAAACTTGGATATATCAAACAATACAATCTTATCAAAAGTTTAATAATGGATCTTCCTGAGCCAGAAGACACTAAAAACTTAGAAGAATACAAAAAGGTTAAGCGACGAATTAATAGACTTACCCAATTTGATGGCACTGATGAAGGTGCCATTACAATTATTCGGGGCCTTTGGATTAAACTTCTTACCCTTGTAGAAAATTCTGAGGCGCCTGCTCGTGTGCTCTCTGATTATAAGATCAAAGAACTTGAAGTTATAATTCATTCAGAAATTTTTTACCTGCCTGATGAAAGCACTTCTAAATTAGTATGTGAGAGGTGTACGAGGCTAATGCATCACTATAGCGAAATTTTGGAAAAGATTCTCACTGAAACCAGAATGCTAGGGCCTGATTCTATCCACCCAAATTTTTCTTCTTTTAAACCCACTTCAAATCAGAAACTTCTTTTACAGGTCACTGAATTACTCAAAGTTAGAATCGCATATCAAAATAAATGGCCTTCCATTGATGAGCTCTTATCCTACGTAGAATCTCAGCAATTAAATGATTCGATGTTTTATCAATACTTACTTGCAAGAAAAAACTACCAGGACGCCCATCAAAGGGAGCCTTCTATCTTTGAGTTGATTACATTCATAGAAGAAACTAAGGGGTTAGACTCATCTCTTCTAGAATATGTTAATGGATCAGACCCAAGAGATTTTAATCAAGAAAAACAGCTTCTTTTACTGACAAGTACAGAACAAAATGACATCAGAGAGTATCGCCAAATGCTCCCCTTTAAGGAAATTAGGCGTATTCAAGAAAGAATTAAAAAAGGAGAAATGGTCACAAAAGCAGGAAGTAGAATAGATAATCCTGGTCTTACAGAAGTCATGGCTTACGTATCAATTAAACGTGGAAAAGAATCTAATTTATACAAGTACCTTCACATTTTGGAAACCTGTCAAAAGCATACCGTAAAGATTGATGGCAGACTTGTGAGGAATCCAGATGCACAGCAAGTCATATTAATTGCCGCAAATTTATTTGAAAAAGACTTTTCTTTTCTTTCATGGATTCAAGGAGATCCATCAGAAGACATTGATCTTGAAATTACCATGCTTTATGGTGGCAAGCTCAATGACCCAGCAATCTTTGCAGCGTGGTTTCCCGATGAAACAAATTCGACAACATATGTACAAACCGTGATTGCTCTTCCAGAAGAGGAAGAGCATCAGTTAACAGACTCACCAACAGAAGACAGGCCGCCCCCAACTTCAATAAGGCCTCAGACTAATGACCCAAATACATTCAATGGTATCGATAGTCAGTTTTTTACACCGCAAACTCCTCCTACAAGCCCAAGTGGTGCAGCTGCCCCTTCTTCAAACCATCAAGCGCCTCCTACATCCTCTGCAGTTACAACACTCGATCGATTTATTAGTGGAGCCAAAACCTTAGGAGAAGGAACCAAAGCTGTAGCTCAAGCAGCATTTGATGTAATAGGCACTCTTGCTAATGGAAATAATAATTTCTAACTTGATGAGTCGAAAAAAGGTTCTGCTTCAATATCATCTACTCCCAAATAGGCCTGCAATTCGTCTTGCCGAACTTCTACTTCATCCATTAATGTACTGACTTCATTATTTAGGATGGAAAGAACTCTTGCATATTTAATTAAAGGCGACTCTACAAGTAAAGTCTTGAAAGACTCCATCTGCCTCAAAATTAATATTATATCTGAAGGTTGTGGTGTTTGCAAAATGTCCTGTAATTCTTGCAGCGCCCAAGAATCACAAACAGAACCTGAACTTTCACTCTGAACACTACTTTCAAGATCTGTAATCTTTCCCCAATTGTTTGGATCAAATCCTGCAATATGCTCAGAAAAAATATGCACTAAGCATCGATTTAGTGCGAGTCGGTCAGAGCGTAATAAAGTGGAAAGATCTTCTTGCCTTGCAAGCTCACCACCAAGCATTTCTGTTAACAGGTCTGTGAGCTGTAAAGAATCATCACCACTTTCAGCAAATTCTTCTCCTTGAATCTTAGAAAGCAGTATAGATACTCTTTCGAAGTCAATATTTTCATCAAAGCCTCCATAGACCGTAATCGTCTCTATCAACTGATCAGTGACTTTAAATAAAGCCATCGATGTAAGGGCTACAGTTGCGAAAGAAACGGTAATTTGCATGTAAAGCCTAAGGCCCACATTCGAAAAAGTATCTTCTGAAATCTGAATTGAGGGTCCAATCGAAAGCAATGCAATCAGGAGCTCTAGAGTTTTTAAAATATACAAAGTTTTAGGAGCAATTTGAGCAGTTAAACTTGGTCGGCATTGCCCATAAATTACCCCTGAAAAAAAGTTCGTTATAGCGTCCATTCTCTCGATAATAGAGGTTCCTGTAAGCCATAAGCTACTACCGGCTGTAATCCCAGCAAATATACCCTGAACTAGATATTGTAAACCTTCATTTGTATCTGGATTATCATCATGAGTAAATAGATGACCAGCAGCGCCAAAAGTTACCGCAGCTAGAAGAAAAATCTCACTACAAGTGAGAACAACACCACTAATTTGTGGCCAATAATAGTAATGATTTTTCTCTTGTATTTGTGCATTTGAGCGGATGCAGTACTCTTCGATCAATAGCGCCTCTTTTGGTACTACACTGTTTGCATCAATTCGCAAGATTCTACTCACAAATTCAGATAAATCTAATCCTGCTTCACGAACCAGATCGATGTTTGCATCTAATTGAACTATTAAAGCCTTTCTAGATTTCTCCAGCTGCAATTCAATTGATTGAATCTCCCTATCACACAATGTAGCGCGACATAGAGATTCATCAAGTGAATGCATCGCAAAAGGCATTGTAGAGGCTCCCACAAGGAAAGCTTTCCCAAAACTTGCATCACCGTATACATAAGCTGTTGTATACATCAGTGGAAATCGAGCAAAAAATGCGCCTAAAAAAGCAGTAATTTTTCTTGCAACTTCCCAATGAGTATAATTTTCTGAGGTACAAGTGCCAGCAAAATCGATAATTACTTTATCTGTAGCCCATACATTTAAACCGGCAAAGGCCATAAAATCACAAGAGGCTAGTACGTCTTTAAACCAGTGATCAGTTACTTCTAGAGATAATGGGATAAAAGGATATCGACCTGCAACAGCCACCCCAGCACCTACCCCGCGTACCAATAAGACTCCAAATTCTCTCCCGCTAGGCATAACTATCGTAGGGCGCTCAAGAGGAGTATTTAAAAGCAGTTGGATCGGATTTAAAGATTCACGCTGATCTATTGTTTGAGGTAATTCAACTAGAGGAATTTCATCATTAGAAGAAGAAGTTGAAGGCATTCTACTACACATGTATTAAGCTCATATGTATCCTTGAGATCTGAAGATAACACTTCTTATAGATGAAATAACAGCTTTATTTCATACACTTTTCTGGGTGGCAAAACTGCTTGAAAAAAAAGACCTCTACATCAAAACTCTTCTCTAAATTTACAATCAATATCGCAGCCAGAGTATCATATGAAACACATCATTCTTTTTTCAGCATTTTTCTCATTTCTCTTTTCAGTTTGTAACAGCGAGCAAATTTTCACTGAAAAATTTTCAGCTCAAAAGTTTATCTGTCCACTCAAAGGCAAACTAGCTTTTCAAAGAAAAGATCTAGTCGCTAATGGAAAAGAAAAACTTAAGCTAATACGTTATTATAATCCTCAAGCATCAGCACCGGACAAAAATCTTGGAGATCAAAATTGGAGCTTTCTTGCACATACCAAGCTTCGAGTTCAAAAGACTCCTAGTGGACTTCTTCTATATATCACTCAAGAAAATGGAGATATCCTCAAATACTGCAAAAACCCAACAGATAACAGATATTCCCTTATGGTAGATGGCCCTCAATGCAATTTTGATGGAGACATACCATCTGGAAGCCATGATGCTCGAAACGCATCCCTTTTTGTTAAAAAGGAGGGTGCGCATGTGGTTTATGTAACATCCTCAGGTATAAAGAGAGTTTATAAGACTAGATCTATTCCAACAAAGCAAAGCTCATTTGTATTGCTTTTAGAAAAAGAATTCCTTCTAAATGGGAACACTATTTCGTACGAATACGATGACAATGAAAACCTAATTAGTATAAAAAGTTTTGATCCAACAGGAAATCACATCTATTCATCTATTAGCCTTGAGCACCTAGATAATCATATCAAGATCAACAGCTCATCAAACACGCAAGCTTACTACTATTATGAAACCAAAGAAAGAAGACAAAAAAAATCAAACCAAGAAAAAATAACAATTACATCTCATCCCTTGCTTACAACAGTAACAAGCCCTTACTGCAAGAAAGAAATTTTAGATTATACCAAAGATTTTACTCTTCATGCCATTGCAGGAAATAAGGACCCTTTTCAGGCAATTTACTCAGGGGATGAAAAAAACCAAAGAGTCAGATCTTTGCTTACACAAGGCAATGATTTTACATATGCCCCTACATGCAATCTTGAATATGAGCCTGCTATATTTGGAGTAAAAGTTGGAAAAACAACAATCAGTCATAATGATGGGACTAAAACGATCTACTACTACAACAAAGATCTTCTTTTAGTTAAAGAAGATCAGATAAGCCAAGAAAATGTCTGTCTCACTAGTAAGAACCTAACTTGGAACAAAAAAAATTATTTAGAATCTGTCAAGTTAACACAGGGCACTGAAAAACTCCTTTTTGAAATAATCTATGAGTATGATCAATTTGGTAATCCTATAAATGAGTCCTTCTACGGGAATTTTAATGGAAACGGCAAAAGAGATTGTCAAGTTACTAAAAAAGAATTTTCTCAAGATGGTAGACATCTTTTGCAAAAAGTAGAGCAAGACAATGGATACATTGAGGAATATACCTACTTAAAAAACACAAACCTTGTTACATGTAAATATGTCAAATTTTTTGATCGAATTGTCCAACGAAATTTTTTTGAATATGATCAAAGTCATAATTGTATTTTAG
Organism: Chlamydiota bacterium; assembly: GCA_021772245.1. Lineage (GTDB taxonomy): Bacteria > Chlamydiota > Chlamydiia > Chlamydiales > Simkaniaceae > JAJFMG01. The sequence goes on from JAJFMH010000072.1 coordinate 6,024, forward strand.
AAATTTTAGATAATGGTAGCTCATATAACAAAGATGATACGACAAATGTAACAACTAGGCAGCGAAGCTTCTACACCTACAAAAAAAATGATCCGTTTAAACACATGATGATTGAAGCTGAGCACCAGGTTATGGATGGAAAGGAATATAAACACTCCTTTAGCAAGCAGCTTTTCTATGATAAGTATGGCAATATTACAAAAGAAAATACACTCGATAAAAACTATCACTTAGCCTACACAATTAATAAAGAATATGATGAAAGCTCCAATCTAATTTCAGAAACTAATCCAACTGGTAAGGTTTCCACAAGACCGCTAAGAAAAGAAGTCGAACCAGAAGAGCTTTTAAAAACAATTGATTTTGAAACTAACAACGCTCATGAAATAAATGCAATTTCCTCAATAGGGTCAACCGGAACTGTTAATAATTGCGGAGTGATTGCTAGGCAAACTCTAAATGCTTTTGGGAATCCTATTGAAAATGAATTTGCAAATGGCAGCTTAGAAAAATTTATATACTACAAAGATGGTACGCTTAAAAGAAAACTTGGTAGAAATGGCCTTGAGACCTATTTTGAATATGATCCAATGGGAAGAATCTCATTAGAAGAAAATAGATATAATGGGGATCTTATTGATCAAAAAACATACACTTTTAATGCCTTTCATCTTTTGAATGAAACTCATAATGGAGTGGAAACCACCTACACATACACACCATTTGGAAAGTTAGAAAGTCAAACTACCCTTGGAAAAACCATTTATTTTTCACACGATGATCTCAATAAATTAAGCGGCATAAGAATGAGCAATAATGGCCTCGATCGATGCTCTAATATTAAACAAAATCTTCTGAATGAAACAATTGAACTAAGTCAATTTTCACAAGATGAAAATCATATCACAAAAACATTTACTTATGATGAGTCAGGTAAAGTTTCTGAAATTTGCTTTAGAAAAGATCTAGAAGCAGTTAATCTTAAATTTGAATCTGAGGCTCCAGGCATATCGAAACATATAGATGCAAATGGAGTTATAACAACACAAGGTCATGAGTTTAACGATGAAACAAAATGTCTAAAAATATTTAAAATCGATGGGAAAAACACAAAGACCATAAAAACCATAGATTCTCAAAACAACCGATCAACCATAGAAGTACTTTCTGCAGATAATATTACTCTTCAAAAACAAGAACTTTTCTATGATAACATGCAAAACCTTACGAAAAAAGAAAACTATTTCTTCCAAAATGGAATATGTACACAAGTTCAATCCTTCACATACAAATATGATTTAAATCGAAATTGCATCGCATTTTATCGAGAAAAAGGAACAATGCAAGAGAGAAAATATACGTTTACTTATGATTCATGTAATAGAGTTATTAGCCGGACCTATCCAAATGATATTACGCTTTATATGAGTTATACCCCTCTTGGTAATCTTGCAACTCTAAAATCATCAGACAACTCCATTTTTTATGAATATAAATATGATATCCATCAAAAATTAATCGAAGCAATCGATCATATATCTCAAAAATCCACGCGATTTGAACGAGATGTTTTTGGAAATATTACGCTTCAAACAGATGAAAATAATTTTACAGTACAAAAGGAGTATGATGGTTTTAATAGACCAACAAAAGTCATTTTACCAGATGCCTCCTGGATTGAAAATATATATGATAGTTTTCACTTAAGACATGTTACGAGATTTTCAAACCAATTAATAAAATTGTATACACATTCCCTTTCTAATTTCAATGTCCATGGAATGGCGCAAGACCATAACCTTGGATATGATCTAGGGACTAAAAACCTGCAATTTGACAATAAGGGAAACTTAAAATCCGCACACTCACCTTTTTTTACCGAAGAAAATTCATTTGATCCACTTTCAAATCGCATTGCCGTCGAAGAAAATCGGATGCTTAGAACATTTGTGTATGATGCCAACTCCATACTTCAAGAGGAAATTACAAAAACAGGAAAACACCTTTATGCAGTAAATTCAACGAATTTTGAGAATACTATTTGTAATGATCTTAGCGAGTTGCTTTCACATTGCAACAATAAGTACCAATATGATTTAAATGGAAATCTAATCACCAAACAAACACCTGATAGCACTGTGCAATATACATACGATGCTTTAAACCGCCTTGTTCAGGTAAGCTTTAGTAACAGAAAACTACATTTTACATATGACGCTCTAGGGAGAAGAACCTCCCAGACATTATCGACTCCTTACTGGTATAAAACCAAGATAGAAAAAGAGTTTTACGTGTACGATGAACTAGAAGAAATTGGTTCCTATACAGAAGATAAAAAACCAATTGCCATCAAAATACAAGCCTATGAAAAAGGAAAAAGCTACCCGATTGGAATAGAGTTAAATAGCAGATGTTATATTCCTATTTTGGATACAAGTTATAATGTTAGAGGACTTGTTGACCCAACAAATAAAAAACAGGTATGTCATTATACATACAGTGCATATGGAAACATGGTAGATATTCAGGAAACTGTATTTAATCCATTTCGATTTAAATCGAGTAGGTGGAACAAGGTTATAAGTACTTATCAACTTTGTGGAAAAGATTATCTTCCTGAGACTAATAGAACTCTTTCGCCATGCGAAAATGAGATTATTCTAGGAGAAAAACCATACCATTTGAAATAGGTAAAAATTTTTTGTTGCTTAAATTTTATGAACGCATTCATGATGATAGAAAATATAAAATAAAAGGATACTTATGAAAAAACTACTCATTGTTGTTGCTTTTTGTACTTCTTCATTGTTTGCAGATACGCAAGGGAATACGCAACTTGGATCTGGCTCTGCCGACTCAGCTTTTTCTGGAGTGAGTCTCTCTATGGCAGTTTGGGGACTTGGTCTTGCTGGAGCAATTGCACTTCTGGCTGGCGCCATTTCACAAAGCACAGGCTCTGCTCATTCTCACAGTAACTAAAGAGTAGTTCATGAAAAAATTGTTTTTTTGTTTTATAACCATCTCTACCCTTCTGTCTTCTGAAGAGCCTTTTTACTATTTCAAAGCTCCCCAAGACTGGAAAATTGCAAAAGATGTCAGTTTGTCTCCTAAAGTAAAGATTGGCTATATAGAGAATGAGAAGAAGAGTTTTATTGCATCTATTAATCTCGCTACCGAAAAAACAGATGTTTCCATAGATGAGTATTTAGAAAGGGTTTCCATGATACATGGAAGTAACCCTTCAACCTCATGGAAAAGCCTTGGCAGCATTCAAACGCAAAGCGGAAAAGCACACCTAACACAAATTGATAACAAGTCTCCGATTGGTGATATTAGAATCTTGCAGTCTATTTTGATAGACAATGGATTCGCTTATATCCTAACAGGAGTTTGTTTAAAAAAAGATATTGGAAATCACTATCAAACCTTTCTAGATGTTTTTAGTTCTTTTTTTGTACACAATGACTATTTAAAATCTATCAATGAAGAAACAAAAAAAACCTCTCTTCAAAAGCAAATCCTTCAAATGAAAGCAAGTATACAGCCAGCATCTACTAAACTCATCACCCTTGACTCCTCTTTAATGCAATCTTTTACAAGCTTTCTTCGAAAAGAATTTTCTGAAAAGGGAAATTACTGGCAAAGTAAAGTGGTAACTCACGTACTAGAAGAAATAAAAAAACATATTGATGAAATAGATCCTGTATAAGAAACTACTCTCATGAAAAAACTCTCTCCTACTTTTATGATTTTTCTGACTTGTGTCTGTTGCAATTTATCTGCGCAAGATATTCCGCCACCACCTCCCAAAAAGAAGACTGCTCTGAAAACCATTGGACTTGTAGCGATTGGAATAGGCTTAATAACTCTTGGCATCTTTTTTGCATCTCACAACACTGGCTCCTCACATAAAAGCTCCCACTAATGAGATGGATTCTGCTTTCTCTACTTGTTTTTTCATGTACAGTTCATAAATCTCGCTGGGCCTATAAAGAAATTAAAACTGGAAATTCTGAGCATTTTGCAAAAATGCTTGTTTATGATGCTCTTGATCCTATTAATGATATCCAAATCCAGGTTCTCCATGCAAAAAAGACTCTCCATGTCTATTTGAATCTGCTTACTTTCACTTTTCCATGCGATCCTTTCAAAAAACAAGTCGAAATGCATATTTTCTCAGATGAAAATAGATATTCACTCATGCTCGATGTCTTAGAAGGCAATCAACGCCTTAAAGTAAAAGAGTCAGATGTCATGTTTTTTCTTCACCTCCTTGATAATAGTCAGCACCTTAAACTCCAGGTTTCAAGTTTCACGCAAACTCTTGATTTAAATGGATTTAGCAATAAATACACTTATTTTATTAATAAATCTCCCGCTCTTTTATCCAAAGATCAAATAAACTTTGGATTTTAAGGAGCGCTTTTTTTCTTATATTTGTTAGTATGAAAAAAAGTGCATTACATGGAGCCATTATGAGCAAGTTAGAAGATCTAAAAAAGAAAACGGTAATTGTTGCCGATACTGGAGAGATTGAAGAAATCAAAAAATATAAACCAACCGACGCAACTACCAATCCTTCCCTAATTTTAAAAGCTTCTCAAATCGAAGAATATAAGCCGATCATACAAGATGCCATTGATTACGGCAAAAAACATGGCAAATCTGAAAAGGACACCTTAGATCTAATTATCACTAAAGTTTTTGTAAATTTTGGTGCAGAAATTTTAAAAATCGTCCCAGGTAGAGTATCCACAGAGGTGGATGCAAGGCTATCCTACGATGTTGAAGGAAGCTTGAAAAAAGCAAAACAGTATATTGCCCTTTATAAAGAGATGGGAATTGAAAAAGAAAGAATTCTTATCAAACTCGCATCAACATGGGAAGGAATTCTAGCTGCAAAAGAGTTAGAAAAAGAAGGCATTCATTGTAATATGACGCTTATGTTCTCAATGGCGCAAGCGATTGGTTGCGCAGAGGCAAATGCAACCCTTATATCACCTTTTGTTGGTAGAATTTTTGATTGGTTTAAGAAAGCAGAAGGCAGGGAATCCTATCCATCTGATGAAGATCCTGGGGTGCTTTCCGTAACTTCCATCTTTAACTACTACAAGAAGTTTGGGTATAAGACACAAATTATGGGCGCCTCATTTAGAAACATCGGAGAAATTCTAGAGCTCTCTGGTTGCGACCTTCTTACCATCGCTCCAACGCTTCTAAAAGAGCTTAGTGAGCAAGATGGAGAAGCACCTCTAAAGCTTGACGCAAGTAAGACTAAAGACCTACCGTTAGAGAAAATCAATGTTGATGAAAAAACCTTCAGATGGCTTCTCAATGAAGATGCTATGGCAACTGAAAAGCTCGCCGAAGGTATTAGAAATTTTGCAAAAGACACTGTAAAGCTTGAAACTTGGATCAAGGAGCATCTGTAGTAGAAAAAATCGAATTTAGAAGCAATAAAAAAGCCCAGTAAAAACTGGGCTTTTTTTTATCCTACTACTTGAGCTGTAGAAAAGTCAAAATCAAGGATATCGACATCCTCAGGTTCAACAAACTTCTTAATCCGCTTAGAATAATCATCATAACCTGTTCCACCTGGAATCATATGACCCATAATGAGGTTTGCTTTAAAGTCTAAGAGATAATCAGTCTTACCAACACATGCAGCTTCTGTTAGAACTCTTGTAGTTTCTTGGAAAGATGCTGCTGATACAAAGGAATCTGTTCCAAGAGATGCCTTTGTAATACCAAGAAGGATCGGAGCCGCTTGCGCTGGCTTTCCACCTTCTTCAACAATTGCAGTATTTTTCTCATGGAATAATTTCTTATCCACATTCTCTCCAAACAGTAACGTTGTATCACCTGGATCAGAAATCCTAACTTTTTGAAGCATCTGACGCACGATAATTTCAATATGCTTATCGTTAATATCAACACCTTGTAGACGGTATACTTCTTGCACTTGGTTTACTAAGTACTTTTGAAGTTCACGTACACCACAAACATCTAAAATCTCTTGTGGTACCACAAGACCTTCTGTCAATTGTTGTCCCTTTAGTACTCTATCCCCTTTCTGCACAATAAGATGCTTATTAAGAGGAATAAGGTGTTCTTCTTCAATTCCAGTTTGTGCATCAAAAACAACCACAATACGTTTGTTCTTCTGCACACCTCTGAAGTCAACCTCTCCATCGAGCTTTGCAATTTCAGAAGCATCTCTTGGCTTTCTTGCCTCAAAGAGTTCTGCAACTCTTGGAAGACCACCTGTAATATCCTTCGTTTTTATTGCGCCACGTGGAATTCTAGCAAGGAACATACCAGCTTTTGCTTTTTCTCCATCTGCTACAGAAATAATAGCTCCAGATGGAATTGCATACGTTCCAATCAGTTCACTATATTCCTTATCCGCGTAAATAACAATCTGTGGATGCAGTTCACCTCGATGCTGCTTTACAACAATCTCAGTTTGACCTGTTTGCTTATTTACATCTCTTTGCGTTGAAATTCCTTCAACCAAATCTTCATATTTTACAAACCCTGGGCGCTCACAGATAATTGGGACATTATGTTGCTCCCAATTACCAAACTTTTGATTTTTCTTCACAGGAGTGCCATCTTCAACTAAAATAGCCGTTCCTAGATCAATCTCGTATGTTTGAAGCGGTTCGATAGATTTTGTAGAAAGTAGCTTTTTGTATTCTTCCAAAGCTCTGCCCTCATCTCTAACAATATGCAAGAATCCGTTTTTGTTGAGGGCTAAGTTTATTCCTTCCTCATTTTTTACGGTTCTAACATCGAAATAAACAAGTATTCCATCATGCTCAGAAATAAGTTCTGGACTAATCGACGCAGAAGCAACACCACCTAAGTGGAAAGTTCTCATTGTAAGCTGGGTTCCAGGTTCTCCAATAGATTGAGCCGCGATAATTCCAACAGCCTCCCCTTGGGCAACCGGTCTGCCATTTGCTAAATTCAATCCATAACACTTAGAACAAACGCCTCTTTTTGACTCACAAGTAAGAGAAGATCGAATTTTCACACTCTCAATTCCTGCATCATCAATTGCATCTGCTTGCTCAGCTGAAATTATATCACCAGCTTTTGCAAGAAGTTTTGTGCTATCTCCTGGCTGATACACATCGCTTACAACAGTTCTACCAAAAATTCTATCTTTAATAGGTAGAAGTTCTTCCTGACCTTGCATAATCGCTGCAGTGTCAATACCATTTAGTGTACCACAATCAACTTCTGTAACTAGTACATCTTGGGCAACATCAACAAGTCTTCTGGTTAAATAACCAGAATCCGCAGTTTTAAGGGCCGTATCTGCAAGACCTTTTCTCGCACCGTGAGAAGAAATAAAGTACTCGTGTACAGAAAGACCTTCTCTAAAATTCGAGGTAATCGGCGACTCAATAATTTCACCTGATGGCTTCGCCATAAGTCCCCTTAAGGCTCCAAGCTGTCTTACCTGGGATTTGTTACCTCGAGCTCCTGAATCCATCATAAGATAGAGTGGATTAAGCTCTTCACCAGTTTGGTCAGAAATAAGTTGGAAAACTTTTTCTGAAAGAATTTCAGAAACCTCTGTCCAAATACTAATTGTTTTTGAACGTCGCTCACCATCGGTAATAATACCATCATTATATTGCTCTTGTACTTTGGCAATTCTCTTGTGGGTTTCGTCCAGAACCTTTGTTTTAATATCTGGAACCGCAACATCACATGTACCCATAGAAAGAGAAGCTTTTGTAGCTTGCGCAAACCCAAGAATTTTTAGGTCATCTAAAAACTTAACAGCAGCCTCTAAACCTATTTTCTTATAAGCATTCAAGACTAGCTCACTCATCTTTTTCTTTCTAAGAGAATAGTTTTGGAATCCAAGCTGTTTTGGAACGATTGTGTTGAAAAGTACTCTACCAGCTGTTGTTTCAATGATGATTCCGTCAATTCGAACTTTGATAGGCTCATGTAAAAAGAGTCCACGCCCAGTCTCATCAATTCGATCACCTTCTTTAATCTCTCTATCATGCCAATTATAGCTCTCTGCTGAAGAAAGTGCTCTTAACACTTCATTTTCAGAAGAAAATACTTTAGTTTTCCTTTCTCTATCTTTTGGATTTTTAAGAGGATCAATCATCAGATAATACAATCCAAGAATCATATCCTGAGATGGAACAGCTGACGGCTTTCCAGATGATGGCAAGAATATATTATCCGGAGCCATCATTAAAAGTTTTGCTTCGAGTTGCGCTTCAACAGATAGCGGAACGTGAACTGCCATTTGGTCACCATCAAAGTCAGCGTTAAATGCTGTAGTTACCAGTGGATGAATACGTATCGCTTGACCCTCAATAAGAACCGGCTCAAATGCTTGAATACCCAGTCTGTGCAGAGTTGGCGCCCTGTTAAGTAACACGGGGTGACCTTTAATGATCTCTTCTAACACATCCCAAACTTCAGGAGCTCTTCTTTGAATCATTTTTTTTGCTGATCTAATGGTATATACATACCCTCTAGATTTAAGCAGCTTTACAATAAAAGGTTCAAAAAGCTCAAGAGCCATCTGTTTTGGAAGTCCACACTGATTAAACTTAAGTTCTGGACCTACAACAATTACAGAACGACCAGAATAATCAACTCTTTTTCCAAGTAGATTCTGACGGAAACGCCCTGTCTTACCTTTAAGCATTTCAGAAAGAGCTTTTAGTGGTCGATTACCCGCTCCCATTACAGGATGGCCATGACGACCATTATCAAAAAGAGCATCTACCGCTTCTTGTAGCATTCTCTTTTCATTCCTAATAATTACATCTGGAGTTTTAAGTCTCAAAATAGCTTTAAGTCTATTGTTTCTGTTAATCACCCTTCTATAAAGATCATTCAAGTCAGATGTTGCAAAACGACCGCCATCAAGGGGTACGAGTGGTCTAAGATCTGGTGGAATAACAGGAATATTTCCCATTACCATCCAATCTGGTTTGTTAGGAGATGAAACAAAACCTTCCATGATTTTTAATCTCTTGGAAAGCTTCATACGAGCTTGTTGCGACTTAGTCTTACGTAATTTTTCCTTAAGATCAACAATGATTAGGTTAAGGTCCTCTTTCTCAAGCAACTCGCGGATTGCATCTGCACCCATGTTTGCTTTAAAAGAATCTCTACCCCATTTTTCTTGAGCATCTCTATATTCTGCATCATTTAAAAGTTGCTTTAGCTCAAGAGTTGTTCTGCCTGGATCAACGACAACATATTCTTCGTAATAAATAATACGCTCTAGATCAGCGATTGACATTCCAAGAATATTTCCGATTCTAGATGGCTGGGTTTTAAAGAACCAAATATGAACAACTGGAACTGCTAGCTCAATGTGAGCCATTCGATCTCTTCTTACATTAGAAAGAGTTACCTCTACTCCGCAGCGATCGCACACAATTCCTTTATGCTTAATTTTCTTATACTTACCGCAAGCACATTCCCAATCTTTAGTAGGACCAAAAATCTTTTCACAGAAGAGGCCCCCTTTTTCGGGCTTGAATGTTCTATAATTAATAGTTTCTGGCTTTTTAATTTCACCACGAGACCATTCATTACGGATCACATCTTCGGATGCAATTTTAATTGTTAAAATATCAAATTGCGAATTACTATTTATGTCTTCTCTCATTAAGAATCTCCTAAAAACTCTTATAAAACTTTCGAGACTTATACTTCTTCTGCTACTTCTGGCTTTACATCTAGACAAAGTCCTTGCATCTCTTTCACAAGAACATTAAAGGACTCTGGAGTCCCGGCTTCTAGAATATTTTCCCCTTTCACAATGCTTTCATATATATGTGTTCTACCTGCAACGTCATCAGACTTTACAGTGAGCATTTCTTGCAATAAGTGCGCAGCTCCATATGCTTCAAGAGCCCATACTTCCATCTCTCCAAATCGCTGTCCACCCATTTGAGCCTTACCACCAAGTGGTTGCTGGGTAACTAGTGAATATGGACCAATAGATCTTGCATGAATTTTATCAGCAACTAAGTGGCCAAGTTTAAGCATATAAATAATGCCGACAACAACTCTGTTGTCAAATCTCTCACCTGTTCTACCATCATAGAGATACATTTTTCCATCTTCAGAAATTTTCTCTTCAGACATCATTTCCCAGATCTTCTCTTCAGGCACACCTTGGAAAACAGGGCTTTTTACATAGATCCCTTTCTTTCTTGCTGTAATACCTAAATGAGTTTCTAAAAGCTGTCCAAGGTTCATTCTTGACGGAACCCCTAAAGGATTTAGAATAATTTCAACAGTATCACCATTTTCAGTGTATGGCATATCAGCTTCTGGAACAATATTGGATACAACCCCTTTGTTTCCGTGACGTCCTGCCATCTTATCACCGACCTGCAACTTCCTTTTTGTTGCAATATAGACTTTAACTTGGCGAATTACGCCAGGATCAAGTTCTGCATCACCCTTTTTCAAAAATTCAATTTCAGTTTTATTATCCATCTGTAGCTTTTGATACTCTACTTCATACTCTCTTAAAATGTCTTTAAGAGCGTTGTAGATATCATTGTCTGGAATAATTAAATGATCTGAATTTTCATTCTCAAGATATTCAATCATCTCTTGAGTGATTACTTGTCCAGCTGTAATGACAACTTCACCAGTAATTCGATGCATAATAGCATCTGGCGCTTCTTCATCAAGAAGAAGTGCACCAAGCTTTTCATGGAATTGGATCATGAAATCAGCTTCTTTCTCTTTATATTCCTTATGAACATCTTTAAGGCGTGTTGCCTCTTCCACAAGTTCATCATCCGTTTTAGACAAACGATCTCTTCTGCTAAAGACTTTTACATCCATTACAACACCTTCTGTTCCAGGAGGTACGGTTAAAGATGCATCTTTAACGTCTGCAGCCTTTTCGCCAAAAATAGCTCGAAGAAGTCTCTCCTCGGGAGAAAGTTCTGTTTCAGATTTGGGAGTAATTTTTCCGACTAAAATATCACCCGGCTTTACTTCAGCCCCGATTCGAATAATTCCGTCCTCACCAAGATTTTCAAGCGCTTCTTCTGAAACATTTGGAATATCCTTTGTGATTTCTTCTTTTCCAAGCTTGGTATCTCTAGCTGTTAGCTCAAACTCTCTAAGATAAATGGAGGTAAAATAATCCTTACGTCTCAGCTTATCTGAAATAATGATCGCATCTTCATAGTTGTATCCACACCAAGGCATAAATGCTACCAGGACATTTCGACCAAGAGCAATCTCTCCCTTATCAGTAGATGGACCATCGGCAATTATATCACCAGCTTTAACAACATCCCCGACTTCGCAGAGACCTGTTTGATTCACACATGTTCCAGAATTGGATCGCATGAATTTTTTAAGCTTATAGGTCTTCTTATCAATTGGATTCAATTTAGAAGAAATTACGATTGTAAAGCCATCCACATATTCAACTGTTCCGTCTTCTTCCGCAAGGATTACAGCGCCAGAATCTTTGGCAACTCTTTCTTCCAATCCAGTTCCGACCACAGGTGCATCAGGTATTAAAAGTGGTACAGCTTGACGTTGCATGTTTGAACCCATAAGAGCTCTATTGGCATCATCATGCTCTAAGAAAGGTATAAGTCCTGTTACAACAGATACAAGCTGTTTTGCAGAAACATCCATATGAGTAACTTTAGGAGTTTCAATTGTTAAAGGCTCTCCCTTAAACCTTGCCCAACAAAAGTCTTCTGCAAACATATTCAGATCATCAAGAGCTGCTGATGCTTGTGCAACAACGCATTTTTCTTCTTGATCTGCAGTCATGTATTCGATTTCTTCTGTTACAACTCCATCTCTCACAATTCGATAAGGAGTTTCAATAAATCCAAACTCGTTGATCTTTGCAAAAGATGCAAGGGATGTAATCAAACCAATATTTGGTCCTTCAGGTGTTTCAATAGGACATATTCTACCGTAATGGCTTGCATGAACATCACGAACTTCAAAACCAGCTCTTTCTCTATTCAATCCTCCAGGCCCCAGAGAAGATAGACGTCTCTTATGAGTAAGCTCTGCAATTGGATTTGTTTGATCCATAAATTGAGAAAGTTGGGATCTGCCAAAAAAGTCCTTAAGGACTCCAGCTAGGCCTTTAGCAGAAATAAGTTTTCCTGGAGTAAGTGTATCCGAAGAGAAATCGAACAAATTCATTCTCTCTTTAATAATTTTCTCCATTCTAGAAAGACCAATTCTGCATTGGTTTTGAATAAGCTCACCAACAGATCGAACGCGACGATTACCTAAATGGTCAATGTCATCAATCTGAGCGTGTTCTTCTCCTTTTTTAAGAGCTATCAGATATTTAAGAGAGGATATGATGTCTTCTTTTTTCAAAGTAACGCATTCTAGCTCTTCATCTGTAATTTCTACACCAAGCTTTCTACTTAGCTTATAGCGTCCCACTTTTCCAAGATTATATCTTCTCGGATCGAAAAACATTCTCATGATGGTAGCTCTTGCATTCGAAAGAGTAGCAGGCTCTCCGGGTCTAATTTTTCTATA
>JAJFMH010000073.1 GCA_021772245.1 Chlamydiota bacterium
ATTGGTATTGGAAGTATTGCAGGTGTTGCAACAGCAATCGTAGGTGGCGGATTTGGAGCCATTTTTTGGATGTGGATAATTGCACTATTTGGCATGAGTGTAAAGTATGCAGAAGCAATCTTAGCTGTTAAATACAGAGAAAAAGACCCCAACAATCAGATGTGTGGCGGTCCCATGTATTATATCCAAAAAGGGCTCAAATGGAAGTTTCTTGCAGGTTCTTTTGCTGTATTTGGCGCTTTATCAGCTTTTGCAGGTGGAAATATGACTCAGTCAAATTCTATTGCCGAAGCAATGTATAATTTAGCTGGTGTACCTGCAATCTGGACAGGTATAATTCTAACTATCTCTACAGCCCTTGTCATTCTTGGAGGAATATCAAGTATAGGAAAAGTTTGTGCTTACTTAGTTCCTGTAATGGCATCAATGTATATAATCGGTGGGCTTATTGTAATCATCACCCATATTACAAATGTTCCAAGTGTATTATACGCCATTGTTGCCTCAGCGTTTACAGGGCAAGCAGCTAGCGGTGGATTTATAGGGGTAACTATTATAGCAGCTTTGCAGTTTGGAGTAGCAAGAGGTGTTTCTTCAAATGAGGCTGGTCTTGGCAGCGCCCCAATTGCATCTGCTGCAGCAAAGACGGATGTTCCAGGAAGACAAGCTCTCATATCTATGACAGGAGTGTTTTTATCAACTATGGTAGTATGCACAATTACATCACTTGCAATTGGTGTTACAGGAGTATTGGGAGAGTTTGGTTCAGATGGAAAATTACTCAATGGGGCATCACTTGTCATGAAAGCATTTGATAAAACTTTTTCAGGTGGTAGTCTTATTGTAACAATTGGACTTATTTTATTTGGATTTTCGACAATTGTTGGGTGGTCGTACTATGGGGAAAAATGCGTGGAGTATTTGTTTGGAGAAAGGCCCATTAAGTACTATCGAATGGTATTTTGCTTGATCGTATTTATTGGATCAATTCTGAGTATGGATATTGTTTGGCCCCTTGTAGATATCATGAATGGCCTTATGGCGCTTCCAAATCTTATCGGGTTATTTGCACTTTCAAGCATTGTAGTTATTGAGTCTAAAATATTTTTTTCCCTAGTAGCCTCTGAAAAGGCTTCTACATTCAAAGACTCTTAAGTTTTTGCTCCATATCTGATAGCTTACTTTTTAAAGTATCTAATTCCTGAGTTGTTTTTTCAACTAGAGCCTTTGGAGCTTTTTCTACGAAAGCTTTATTCGAAAGTCTTCCCTCAATGGAACTAATTTGATTTTTTACTTGTTCAGATTCCTTGCTTAGTCGAGTTTTTTCTTTTTCTTTAAGCTCAACTGGTAGAGGAATGATAATCTTGACTGTCTCAATCATCGACGAAGAGGATGAAATAGCAGGCTCATTATCTACAAATTCGATCTTATTTATTTTTAAAAGTGCAGGCAAAACATGCGCGTTCTCTTTGAGCAGTTTTGCAAAACTATCTTTTTTACAAACTAAGAAAAGATCGATTTTGAAAGAAAGAGGAATTTTCATTTCTGATCGAATGTTACGCACGCTGTGAACTACTTTGGAAAGGAATGCAAAGTCCTTTTCAGAGGCTTCATTTATTAATGAAGAATCAGCTTTTGGAAAAGGTGCTACAGCGCACGCTCTTGCAGATAGAGCATTTAAGGTTTCGTTAGTAAGAGGGCATTGAGATGTTTTTCCAGATAAGGCTTCTTTAAGCTCAGAAAAAATCTCTTCCGTAATAAAAGGGGCAAAAGGGTGCAGAAGACAAGTAGTTGCGGTCAAGATGCTAGCAAGGATCTTCTGCTTGTTAGCTCTTTGATTCTCTTTTCCTACTTTTCCAAATAAAACAGGCTTTGCAAGCTCTAGATAGTAAGCGCAAAACTCGTCCCAAAAGAACTTATAGATGCTACTTGATGCAAAATCAAACTGATAATTTTCTAAATAGCTGGACACTTCTTGAATAGTGGTTTGCAAGCGTGACAAGATCCACTTGTCTTCGATTTGCAGGCAAGACATATCCAGGCCACTAGCAAATGCAGTGGGTGTAAGAGGAGCTTCTTCAGAATCTAAATGCATAAAGATAAATCTGAAAGCATTCCAGATTTTATTCATGAAATTTCTTTGCTCTTCAAATTTTCGTAAATCTAAATCAATTTGTTTGGCATGGGTTGCATTTGAGCAAAGCGCTGTTCGCAGAGCATCAGCGCCATAGGTTTGAAGCATCTCGATTGGATCAATGACATTTCCTTTGGACTTAGACATCTTTTCCCATTTGGAATGGATATCTTTAGGTAGCTTTTCACCAAGATCAAACTGTCTTTTTTCTTCTTTGTTTACATATGCAATATGTCCATCTGAAGATTCTCTCCAATAGGATTTTCCGTAGATTAAACCATGGAGGAACGTCTGTTTGAAAGGGAACTTTCCCATGACATATTTTCCCATAAAAATCATTCGCGCTACCCAGAAAAACAGGATGTCATGCCCCGTAATCAAAGTGGCATTCGGATAAAACTTTCCCAGGTCGTCCACATTAGTTGGGTATCCAAGAGCGGAAAAAGGCCAGAGGGCAGATGAAAACCAAGTGTCTAGAACATCTTCTTCTTGGACCCATTCATTTGGGTTTTTACTCACTTCATCTGGAATCGTATCTTCTACATGGCAGATAACTTTAGATGGGTCATGCTTGTTATACCAAATTGGAATTCTATGTCCCCACCAAAGTTGACGTGAGATACACCAATCTCTTAAATTTTCAATCCAATGAAAATATGTACTTTCCCAATTACTCGGAATAAGTTTAATGTGTTTTTGCTTAACAGCATCAATTAGCTCTTGCTTGAAGCTGGAGATGTTCACAAACCATTGTTTAGATAAATAGGGTTCAATAATGGCTTTAGAGCGATATGATATCCCGACTCTGTGCTTATGGGGCTCAGTTCGAACTAAAAAACCTAGCTCTTTCATCTTAGAAACTATGGCCGCTCGAGCCTCTTTCATAGACAGGCCTTCAAACTCTAAGCCAACTTCGTTGACTTTGCCATCTGGGGTCATCATGTTAATCATAGGAAGATCATGTCTTAGTCCCATTTCATAATCATTCGGATCATGTGCAGGTGTGATTTTGACAGCGCCGGTTCCAAACTCTTTTTTGACGAAGTGGTCCGCGATTATAGGGATTTCTCTGCCAGTAAAGGGATGCAAAATAAGTTTGCCAATTAAGTTTTGGTATCTCTCATCTGAGGGAGAGACAGCTACAGCTGTATCACCAAGGAAAGTCTCAGGTCTTGTTGTCGCAATTTCAATAAATGTATTTGACATATCTTTAATGGGATATTTAAAATGCCATAGAAAAGAATCTTTTTCCTCATATTCGACTTCATCGTCAGCAAGCGCTGTTTGTGTAATTGTATCCCAATTCACAAGGTAATCACCTCTATAGATAAGGCCATCATCAAACATTTTTTTAAAGACTGTCTTTACTGCGAGATTTGCATCCTGATCCATTGTAAATCGCATGCGAGACCAATCTAGCGAGCAACCAAGTAATTTGATTTGGCCTACGATCTTTTCCTCATTTTCTTCTTTCCAAGCCCATACATGCTTTAGGAAGTCTTCTCTTGAAAAATCAATACGTCTTTTTCCTATAGTTTGAATGAGGTGTCTTTCCACAACAGTTTGGGTTGATATGCCAGCATGGTCCACGCCTGGTACCCAAAGGGTTTCAAATCCAGACATTCGTTTAAAACGAATCATTACATCTTGCAATGTATCGACAAGGGCATGGCCCATATGTAATACACCCGTAACGTTTGGTGGTGGAAGCATTACGCAATAGGGAGTTTTATCAGATTGTGCATCGGCCTGGAATAATTTATTTTCTTCCCAAAATTGCGACCATTTGTACTCGATTGCGCTTGGCTCAAAACCTTTAGATTTTTCTTTCATGACTTCTCTTTTATCCATATTTGTGCCGATCATATCATAGAGGGATTCCAAGTGCAATCATTGCAACATCATTGTGTTTCAAATCAATTTTTACATCAGTTTTAGAATTAGAAATTGATATTATTTTCGACAAGCAGGCCTCGTTTTTTATCTTCTGCAAGCTTGGCTTTATTCTTTTCCTTTTTGAGTGCGTGATAGAGCGCTATTTGCGTTTCTAAAATATATTTTTCATAAAAAAATGCATTTTTATCAAACTGACTAAAAAATTGTTTTTGGTTTTTTAAATAGTAAAACAAAAGTTGGTTCGGGGGCGGTTTGGGGAGATTGTATGTCAAGGCATCTAGAAATGATGTATCATTCTTTTGAGTGAGATCGTATACCCTATGTAAAAAGGATAGAGGGCCTCGTCTCTCTTCTTTTTGACTCAGGTACTTATCAAGTAGCGCTTTTCCTTTGGAAATTTCACCCGTAAGGAAATATCCCCAGATACAAAAAGCATCCAATTTATCTGTAGTTTGAAGTTTATGTTTTTTAAAGTAATGAAGAGATTTTTCAATAAAGTCGATCCGATCAGTTTTGAGGTTTTTTTCGAGGAGTAAAAGAAGAAAAGGTAGTTTTTGCTTTGATAATAAAGCAATTTGACTTTCATCTGCTATATGGTGCTGTAAAAGAGCCTCAAAACAAGCTTTGTAATTTGAGGGCAAAATTTCAAGCTTTAAAACGTTTTGCAATAGATCATAAGAGCCCAGCATAAATAGGGACGCTAAAATGTTATACATATGAATATGCTTGCTTGGAGACTGAGATAATTTAGAAGTTAGAATTTCATACAACTTAATCGGCTTTGCAAGCCAAAAGGATATTTCATAACTTAAGAGCAAATATTTTTCTTCCTCAGTTGTTTCATGAGAAAGGCTTTCATAGAAGAAAATGGGGTAGAGAGTATTGGATAGATTATCTATCCAATTAGAAACATCTTTGTTGGTAAGTAAATGACTTGCTTGTGTAAGAATTAAAAGCGTAAAATTAAAAGCTGCTTTTTTGTTTTTATTTCCTGACTCGTGGAGTCTAAAAAGTAAATGCTCTTCTACAATTGAAATCATCGGATGCTTTGGATATTTACGAAGAGCAAACTCTAAATATTTAAGTTCTTCTTCGTAATCTTTTTTTGCCCTCATTACAAGAGATTTACCTAAATATTCCATTGGAGCAGCTGGAGTGTTATGAAGCTTGTCAAATGCATCTAAGGCATCTTCAAAGAGAACATCTTGGGATTTTGGATCTTCCTTCGCCATTTCCAAAAGGGTAATTCCTGCTCTAAATAAAGCGTCTCTTGCTTCTGATCTCCCTTCAAACGATTGGGAGATTTTGTAATATTCGTAGAGAGCTCTTTTGAAATCCTTCGCAGTTAAAAATGCATCAGGTACGGCTAAGCAGTTGATCATTACATTTTGTGAGCCAAGAGATAAAATCAGCTTTGATATATTAAAATTTGTATCTTTATACAGCATGCCAACGTGAGCTCCAACTATTGGAATGTGACTGACATATTGCATCCGAAGTTCGTTATCAATATATAAAGAGAGGGTGTTTTCAATTTTTTCGATTGAGATTTGATAAGATTTATTTTCTTCTAGGTAACAGTCTTTATGCTCTACAACCAAAACATTAGATCGAAACAATCTAAATCCTAGGTTCTGTTTAGAACCTAGGTATAGACAAAATCCATCTTCTAATCCATCACGCTCACTTGGCTCTGGGGTACTAATCAAAAAACCGACTCCTTGACTTTCAGATTTCAATGAGAGATTGGTTTCTATGCGTGCATTACCTGAAAAAGATTTTTCAGAAATCATGAGCATGACCCACTCAGCTTGATCAAGTGATTCACTAAGGGCTAAGTGTTTCGATAGAAACACATTTTCTTGAAACTCCCAATCCAATGGGTTTTTTTCATCGAGTGAATCTGTAACAATCCATTCAGGGTGTCCTTCAATATATTTCTCAACATCTAAGATAAAAGGTTGCATAGATGTATAACGCTTTTCTTTATCTTTTTCTAAACAGGTAATTGCAATATTTGCAAGTTGCGAGGGGATATCACGATGAGGCGCTATTTCTTGTGGTGCAAACAAATACTCAAAAGAATGGTTTTTTTTATAATCTTCAATACTAATCCTTCTAAAGGGAATTCGAAGAGTTAGAAGCTGATATAGAATTACCCCTAAAGAATAAATATCTGTTTGAAATGAAGCCGGCTCCCCTAAAGCCCTTTCGGGAGCCATATATGTGAGGGTTCCAACCACTTTACCAGGCTTAGTAAGATTCTTGTTTGAGTCTTCAGGAATACTTTCAAGACTTACTTCTTTTTCACCCACTTCAAGAGCTATTCCCCAATCTAAAATAAGGACTTCACCAAATTTTCCGACAATGATGTTTTCTGGTTTGATATCTCGATGAATAATTCCTTTTGTATGTGCAAAAGCAACAGCTTCACAGACTTTTAAAAAAATACGAGAAAGTGATGGAATACTATATGCAATATGGTGAAAAGGTTTTCCTTCACTTTCTTTCTCTTTAAGCTTTTTTAAAATGTCTTTAAGCGTTTGCCCTTCAATGTAGGGCATGGTGTAGTATAAATTGTTTTTTTCGGGATGGATAGTATAGATAGGGATTATCGATGGATGCGTTAGTCTAGAGGCAATTTTAGCCTCTCTCATAAACCTTTTACGAATGGAGCTATGCTTGATTAGATTGTCACGAATTTTTTTAAGAGCAACGAGTCTTTCACAAATAGGATCAAGTGCTAAAAAAACTTCTCCCATACCACCAATTGCAAGTCTTTTAATGATTTTGTATCTACCGATATATTTGGGGATAGATGTGTGATCTTTTTTTGATTGCATACAGCCAACATATTTTGAATCTACTTTTTGCGATTTTTGGAGATATTTTGCAAGGGAAATCCCTTTTGATTAATCCGATATTTTTCTAAAGTGGATTACTTTACATTTCACACTAATTTGGACATATGACTGAAAAAAAAGAAATTATTTTAACAGGAGATAGACCTACTGGGCCGCTCCACCTAGGGCACTTTGTTGGTTCTCTCAAAGCTCGAGTTGAGTTGCAAGAAACCGCCACCCAGTATGTCATGATTGCAGATGCACAAGCTCTTACTGATCATGCCAAAGAGCCTGAAAAAGTTTCTCAAAATGTCAAACAGGTTCTTCTTGATTACTTGGCAGTTGGGATTGACCCCAAAAAAACCACAATTTTTATTCAGTCTCAAATTCCAGAGCTTTTCGAGCTGTCGATGTATTTCTTAAACCTTGTTACATGGAATAGACTCAAACATAACCCAACCGTAAAGCAAGAGATACAACAAAAAGGATTTGGAGAAAGTGTCCCAGCAGGCTTTATGGTGTATCCTGTATCCCAAGCTGCAGACATACTTGCATTTAAAGCAACTTGTGTACCCGTTGGAGAAGACCAAAGACCTATGATTGAGCAAACATCAGAAATTGCATCTCACTTTAACAGAATCTATAACGCAGATGTATTTGTAAAACCTAAAGCACTGATTCCAAAAATAGCAAGACTTCCAGGGACTGATGGACAAGCAAAAATGGGTAAATCACTTGGAAATGCAATATATCTTTCAGATCCAGTCGATGTTGTCTCTAAGAAGGTAAAAAAGATGTATACAGATCCAAATCATCTCCATATCGAAGATCCAGGTACTGTAGAAGGAAATCCTGTCTTTGCCTATCTAGATGCTTTTGGAACCGACATCAGTAAAATTCAAGAGCTCAAGGACCACTACCAAAGAGGTGGTCTAGGAGATGGAACTGTCAAAAAATATCTATTAGAGGTCTTGCTAGAGTTCTTAGAACCCATATCTAAAAGACGCAAAGAGTTAGAGGAAGATCAGCAGCATCTGAGCAACATTCTTGAATCTGGCTGCGAGAAAGCTCGAATAATAACCGCGCAGACTCTTTCTGAGGTTAAGGATGTTATGCATTTGAATTATTTCTCTAAATAGCAAGTACTAGTAAATTGCGAATATACTCAAATTTGTTTCAGAAATATGATATATTGAACACGAGTTAATGAAAAGATACGAGTGATCCACAATTAGGTACACTCAATTCGTTTGAAGATGTAGAAACTTCATTCTTGCTATGAAAGAGACAGGAAAGAAATAAGAGAAGCCTAGTTCTTCTTGTCTTCTTCTATCTCGATATTTATATCTTCTTCCTGTTCACTTTCAGTATTTTTCTGTAAGAGCTCTCTGACAAGTAAGAATAGCGCAGCACTTACAAAGAGAATCGGTAGAAGAATTTTCATCGAAAATTGAAACTCATAAATTACAAATACTCCACCGAATATGAGAATAGAAAGTATTCCATCATAGATTCTTTTTTGAAGGAATTGTTTGATGCATAGCGATAGGCCAATCACAAGCATGATGTTTGGCCACCACTGGTCTGTAAAGGAAAGAACAGCAAGTCCAATAAGAAATATTGAAGTACCAAAAGAACGAGCTCTACGATTCGAAAGTTTACCTTTTTCCATTAGTGTCTCCTGATTTCTAAGTCGCTTGGACTATCGATTTTTTCTAAATGAGTATATGGATAAAAAGTGGCTAAGATGCTTGGCACACTTTCACCAATTTCTGCCATCTGTGAGGCAGAGTAAAGACAAAGTCCAACACCGAGTCCTTTTCCAAAACCATTAAATAGAAGTGTATTTCCTTTGAGTTCCACATCAAATTCATTGCTTGGCAATGGATTATCCCCAAGTTTATTTTGCAGTGTCACAAAGTCAATATCTTCATGGCGCTCACCATCTTTTACCCGTATTGCATAAACTTTTTTGGATTCTTCATCGATGAAGAGATCAAGCCCTGTTACTCGATTGAGTTTTAGTAGTTTTGCAAGGAACTCAGAGTTCATGTGATAGGTCCAATTATTCTCATCGCGATTGAGTGCTGCAAAATTTGAAAATACACCACTTGGAGAGTTGGTGTTTTTTCTAAAGACAGTTTGAAAACTTGCAGTTTTTCCAGCGCAGTTTTCCGTCCAGGAGCTTGCAAATGGTGACTCTTGGAATGTCATGACTAGGTGTTTAGTGTTATCGATGGCTTTATTGACGCCATAATCGGAATAGGCTACGCCATGTCCTTGATATTTGGCTTCTTTTGCATCAATATGCCAATTAGCTTCTTTGTTTGAAGAAGAGACATAACATGCATTTGTTCTTGCAATAATAGCTATAGCATCAAGAACTTTTTCTGGGAATTTGGATGTCATAGATTGGGGAAGAATAGATTTTAGGTAACTCTCGATATCTACTTCATTGATGATTCGGAGTGTATTATCAACGTTATATACTTCTAAACACCCCCTATATTGGATTCCATTTACAAGAAGGGTTGTGTCAAAACTTGATGGTACAATGCGGATCTGAAAAATGCCTGGAAAATCTTCTCCCCACTTAATTCCTTTATCGTGGGCATACAGATAGAATCTTTTTCCTCTAAGTCCTGTGGAAATTTTTTTGCTATTGAGGGGATTGAAAATCTGATAAGAACCTCTTACTTCTATAAGCGCTCCATCAGTTGATTCTTCTAGCAGAACCTTGATGGTGGGAGGAGTGGGTTTTTGCGGCGCAGTTGATTTTTGGATAGTTTCGGCGGATAGGATTGCAAAACTTGAAATTAGAAGGATAAAAAGATAAGGGAGTAGGCGTTTCATATTTATTCTCCAGGTTTTTTTGAAGGTTTCTTTCCGAGGTGCTTATAAGCTAGATCAGTAGCTTCTCTACCTCTTGGTGTTCTTTTAATAAAGCCAAGCATCATAAGATAGGGTTCATTTACCTCTGATAAGGTATCGGCGTCCTCTCCCATAGCTGCAGCTATAGTGCTAATCCCAACTGGGCCACCGTCATGTTGATCGATAAGTATTTCTAGGAATCGAATGTCCAGTTCATCCAGACCTCTAAAATCGATTGATAGCATCTCAAGAGCTGTTCGAGTAGATAGTTTATCAACGACATTTTCGGTTCGCATTTGTGCATAGTCACGCACCCATCGAAGTAGATTATTTGCTATGCGAGGAGTGCCTCTGGAACGTCTTGCGATTTCAACAATCGATTCTTGTTTGATTTCAACATCTAAAATGGAAGATGAACGATCTATGATTGTTCCAAGTATGACAGAGTCGTAGTAGTCGAGTTTGCAATTAATTACAAAACGAGAGCGCATCGGGGCGCTCAGAAGACCTAGACGCGTTGTTGCTCCGATTAATGTAAATTTATTAAGGTCTACTTGTACACTTCGTGCTTGCGGTCCGGAATCGAGCATTAGGTCTAGTTTGAAGTCCTCAAGTGCTGGATAAAGATACTCTTCAATGCTTCGATTCAATCTATGAATTTCATCTATAAATAAAATATCACCTTCTTGCAAGTTTGTGAGTATGCCTGCTAGATCACCAGCTTTTTCAATGGACGGACCAGAGGTTACAACGACATTTGTTCCCATTTCATTTGCTACAATGTGAGCAAGAGTTGTCTTTCCGAGGCCTGGGGGACCATAAAATAGTAGATGTCCAAGCGCTTCTTCTCTTTGTTTTGCAGCGCCCACAAAAACTTCTAAACGTTCAATTACTTGATCATGTCCGATAAATTCTTTGAGATATTGAGGGCGAAGTTTTTTCTCAAATGTTGGATCTTGTTTTTCCCATGAGGATTGTGTATATGTTTTCGCCATAGTTTTTGACTCCTATCCAAAAATGC
>JAJFMH010000074.1 GCA_021772245.1 Chlamydiota bacterium
TTTATAAATGAATACATGTAGCTACTAGGTGTTGGAGGACAATACCTAAAGGTATAGTCCTCCCCAGGCATAATCTAATGTATAATTTTTATTTTAAAAACTTATGAACATTCAAAAATAAGTTACAGCGGGAAAACCTCTAATTCAAAAGGCATCGAAGAGACTGCTGTAAATGACTATTGCTACCGTATCTTTCCAAATGATTTAAACTCAAAGGGCACTGTTTTTGGTGGCCTTATTATGGCAACACTTGATCGAATCGCCCACGTTGTTGCTGAAAGACACAGTGGAAGGATCTGCGTTACGGCATCTGTAGATGCAATGCATTTTTTGGCTCCAGCAGGACGCGGTGAAAATCTCATCTATAAAGCTTCGATTAATAAGGCCTGGAGATCATCAATGGAAATTGGCGTAAAAGTGCTTGCTGAAGATGCTCATACTATGGATCGAACCCATATATTATCTGCCTACTTTACTTTTGTAGCGCTTGGGGAAAATGATAAACCGACATCTGTTCCTGAGGTAAGCCCCAAAACAAAAATTCAAAAAAGACGATATAAAGAAGCCGAACTTCGTAGAAAATATCGTCTACAAATTGCTGAAGAAAAGAAAAAGCTTCGACTTGAAGACGCAGACTAAATTTTTTTTGAATAAAAATGCTACCACTTTGAGTATCTTTCAATTACAATAGCCAGCAAATCTTAACTGCATGGAGACTCAAGTGGAAATCTTTGATCTCATTCAAGAAAAAATACTAAAAAGCATTCCTGATGCAAAAGTGATCATCCAAGATCCCAGAAATGACGGCGTGCACCTACAAGCCATCGTAATATCTGACACCTTTGAAGGGATGTCTCTTGTCAAACAACAACAAGCTGTTATGACAAGTTTAAAAGAACTTTTTGAATCAGGGTTACATGCACTAGGACTTAAAACTTATACCCAATCTAAATGGAAAGAAATCGGAGAAAATCATGAGTGATGCTCTAGACCAAATAAAAGCTGACATCGAAAAGCACCCTGTAATCCTTTTTATGAAAGGATCCAAACTTATGCCGATGTGCGGTTTCTCAGCAAAAGTCGTAGATATCCTGCAAACCCACGGAATTTCTTTCGAAACTAGAGATGTTCTTCAATCTGATGAACTCAGATCCTCCATTAAAGAATTTTCTAATTGGCCGACACTTCCTCAGCTCTATATTAATCAGGAGTTCATCGGCGGTTGTGATATCATATGTGAACTACATGAATCAGGCGAGTTAGAAAACTTAATTAAAACAACCAAATAGGTGATAATATGAGTTTATCAGTTGACCCACAATTAGATGCTACACAACCCTATGAAGACTATTCAGATGATGAAACATCTAAAGAAGTTCATAGTAGCCTGAAAAGAAGGGGTGGTATTTCTGAACATTTACGATTTGATGTTCTGGTTGAGATAGGCACAGACCAACACATTCTCAATGAAATTTGGAAAAATAAATTTCCCAATTGTGAAAACAACCGAGTAGATACCGGATCCTATGGTTCTTAAGTAAGTCCAGATAAGAAAGACTGAAAAGTAAAATTTTCACTTTAAATAGATGTGAAAAAACACTCGTAACAGCTCTAATTGATCAATGAATTCACATAGAATGGTTTTTCAGATTCCGGGAAATATTCATTCATAACTCGAAGTTGTCTCTCCAAACTGTGAAGGTATTTATCTAACTCTTCATTTACTTCTTCTTCAACAATCACTTTCGCTAATTGCATATGTTCCAAAGTTTTTTTATTACTTCCTGCCAGTTCATCTGCTTTAGTACTTACTCGCTCTGCAATTTCATTCCTTGAAAGTCCCAATTCATTTTTTTCTTCCTCGCAAATCTCAGAAATAGCATTTTTGTACGCATCAAAATGCGCTGATAATCTGTCATCAGAAAGATCTTCCTCCCTAATCTGAACTGTTGTTCTATAATCTTCTTCCATTGTTTCTATTTTTGTATATGGAGCCCGAAAGCTTCCAAGCGAATTTTTAGATGGATCAAAACTAAATCCATTAAAATAATCACCAGAAGCCTTCTTATGGAACGACTTTAAATCTAAAGACTCTCGATTAATTTCAATTGAACCAAGTCTATCGATAAGACGCTCGCCTAATTCTGCTGACTCTCGATCATCTGCATGTCCACCTATAATTTTAATAGAAAAGTCATGCAAACCCAGTGCAAGTTCTTTCAGTTTAATATCGATTAAATGAATCGGATCATTTGTATCAAAACGTATATGCGCAACAAAAAATTTCTTTTTATTTTCATTTTTTCCCAAAATTAAATACGTTTCACCAATTTTGCCAGTATACACAGGGTTTGCTGTTTCATCGAAAATCAAACAATGACCTGAAAGAACATAATTCAACTCATCTGATTGGTGTGTAGGAATATTGCTCGCTGCCATAATATCTCCAACGTTATAAGAATTTTAAGGTTAATTCGCATTTACTAAAAAAGTGTGCCCAAAGAGACTTTATTCTTTGCAACACAAGTGATTATAATATAAAAATAGAAAAAAATACAATTTGTTTTAATAATAAAATTACTTGTAAGCATTTAACTTTTTTTGATAGTATTAGTGCAAAAAATTAATACGGTGCAAACATGAGCGACTTATGGAAAGAATTTATGGTATTTATGACTGGAAAAGCTTGGATTGTCCAAACCTTTTTTGTCATTTTATTTACCCTAGTCCTTAAATATATTTTTGTACGATTATATAATAAGATCAAACCAAAACTTGAAAATACACATCTTTTTTGGGATGAAGCGCTACTTGAGGCTTTATATAAACCCATCAAAATGATGATATGGGTAGTAGGGATTTCATTTGCCGCAGAAATTGTGGGAGCAAAATCAGAAACAGACATTCTTTTTAAGGCCATCAATTCACTTAGAAGTATCTTCTTCGTCTTTGTTTTTGGATGGACACTTCTGCGCTTTATAAAAAACATTGAAGTTGATTTCATTAAACATAAGAAAAAACGTAACAAACCCTATGACAGAACAACTGTAAGAGCTCTTTGTCAAATTCTACGAATTACAGTAATAGCAACTTCTGCTCTGATCTGCCTACAAACAATCGGAGTATCTATATCAGCAGTCCTAGCTTTTGGAGGTGTCGGTGGTTTAGCTGTTGCTTGGGCAGCCAAAGATCTTCTCTCCAACTTTTTTGGAGGACTAATGCTCTTTTTGGATAGGCCTTTTGTTGTTGGAGACTGGATCTCATCTCCAGATAAAGAAATTGAAGGTACAGTCGAGCACATTGGTTGGAGGCTTACCCGTATTAGAACTTTTAGTAAAAGACCACTTTTTGTTCCCAATGGACTGTTTTCAACAATATCTGTTGAAAACCCATCTAGAATGACAAATCGTAGGATTTATACTCATGTTGGCCTTCGCTATCAAGATGCTACCAAAATGGACATCATCTTGAAAGACGTTGAAAAAATGCTTCGCAACCATATTGAAATAGATCAAGAACAAACTCTTATGGTAAACCTTGATCAATTTGGACCATCTTCACTCAACTTCTTCGTATATACATTTACAAAGACTACAGATTGGGTGAAATTTCAAGCCATTCAACAAGATGTATTTTTACAAATTATTAATATTGTAGACTCACATGGAGCTGAATGCGCCTTCCCAACAACAACTCTAAATGTTCCCAAGCCGCTAATTGTAAACTCAGAAACATAACATGAACGAACTACTTTTTTTCTGTCATATTGCTGTTTTATTAAGTGTCATCGTGATCGCACTTAAACTTGGCAGAGAAGCTTTACTTGTAGCCTTTTGTCTGCAAGTTCTACTTGCAAATTTGTTTGTCACCAAACAAATTAGCCTGTTCACACTAGACGTTACGGCAACAGATGTCTTTACAATTGGATCGATTATCACCCTCCACCTCATAGAAGAGTACTTTGGAAAAAAATCTTCTTCGAAAGCTCTGATGCTCATGTTATTTACTCTTGGACTATTTCTTGTGATGGCTAAGATGCACTTACTTTATATGCCGAGCTCCTTTGATGTTTCTCAAAGCTCTTTTCGAATGCTCTTAGATAGTACCCCTCGAATTATGATCTCATCGATTGTTGTAACAATTGCCGCGATGAGACTAAGTCTTTTTCTCCTTCGCAAAGGCAAACAAATTTTTCCAAATACAAAAGTGCTTTTTATCAGTACAGCAGCGCTTATTCTTACTCAAATTTTCGATACAATAGCTTTTAGTTATCTAGCGCTTTATCACATCGTTGCAAGCCTGTTTGATATTATTTTAATATCACTACTAATCAAAACCATATTAATTTTTTGCATGAATCCTATTTCAGTATTTGCTAAAAGATTTATGAAGGTATCTCATGTCTGAATTTTCATTTGAAGTGATTCATACTTCCAAAAAAAGTTCTGCAAGAGTTGGTAAAATAACTACGCCCCATGGAATTATCGAGACTCCTGGATTTGTTGCTGTTGGAACGAATGGAACTTTAAAATCCCTTGATAATGAATTAGTATCTCAGATTGGTCTGCAACTAATGTTTTGTAATACGTATCACCTCCTCTTACAACCAGGTCGAGAAGTTGTAAAAAAAGCTGGGGGCCTACATAACTTTATTAACCGTAAGATGCCTATCATTACAGACTCCGGTGGTTTCCAAGTTTTTAGTTTGGCATATGGCTCTGTGGCAAGTGAACTCAAAAGTAAAGGCTCCAAATCTCATAAGAACTCGGTTGTCAAAATCACAAATGATGGAGTAATGTTTCGATCTTATAGGGATGGAAAAAAAATTCTACTCACTCCTGAATCCTCTATTTTGGCTCAAAAAGATTTTGGAGCGGATATCATTATTCCATTCGATGAACTCCCCCCCTACCATATTGATAAAAACAAACTTGCCATATCTTTAGATCGAACACACGAATGGGAAAAAAGATCATTGGAAGAGCATCGCAAGAACATCAATGGACAAGCTATTTACTCCGTCATTCACGGTGGCATTGACAAAGCCTTCAGAAAGAAAAGCTGTGACTTTTTAACCAGTCTGCCCTTTGATGGGCATGCAATTGGTGGATCACTTGGTAAAACAAAAGCTGAAATGAAAACACTTTTAGAACATACAATGCCAAGGCTACCTAAAAACCTTCCCAATCACTTGCTTGGTATCGGTGATTTAGAATCGCTTGCTTTTTCGATTCCGCTTGGAATTGATACTTTTGATAGCTCTTACCCCACAAAGGCTGCTAGACATGGAGTTGTATTTACAAAACATGGCAAAATGAAAATCTCTAAAACCATAAACTCTGATTTCTTTGCACCGATCGAAGAAGGATGCACATGTCCAACTTGTAAAAACTATACCTTAGCTTATATTCATCATCTTTTCAAAGCAAAGGAACTCACCGCTATGACCTTAGCATCTATTCACAACCTGCATTTCATGGTAGAGCATATGAAAGAGTATCGAGAAAAAATACTTCGAGATGAAATTTAATTACCATTTTCTTTTTAAGTATTAATAAATCCAATTTGAATCGAAATATTCAAATTGACGGGGCATTATATCCTTGGTACAATGGACGCCCAAAACACCTAGGGCCCTATGTCGATACTTCTAGTTATTTTTTTATACGCTACTTGGTCAAGTATTTTTCCCCTTGGAAAAATGGCATTAGAGCATTGCCCTCCTGTCTTTCTAACGAGCATGAGAATGCTTCTTGCTGGGTTACTTCTTACAGGGTTTGTCGCTATAGCCAAGCCAAAACTTCTAAAGATGTATAAAATCCAGTGGATATCAATTATTTTATTGGCATTTTTCAGTATCTATTTAACTAATATTTTAGAATTTTGGGGACTTCAACATTTAACAGCTGCTAAAACTTGTTTTATTTATAGCTTGTCACCTTTTTTTGCTGCGTTCTTTTCTTACCTCCATTTCAAAGAAAAAATTAACAAAAAGAAAATGCTTGGTCTAGGTATTGGATTTTTAGGAATTATGCCCGTTCTGATCATGCAAAATGGATCCGATGAATTTTTGAAAGCCTTTAGTTTTTTCTCCTGGCCAGAGCTTGCCATTGTTGGAGCTGCAATGTTCTCTGTATATGGTTGGGTTCTACTACGCGTTATTGTAAAAAAGCATACCATCTCTCCGATAGTTGCCAACGGGTCAAGTATGTTAATCGGAGGCATGTTTGCTTTAGCTCATTCATTTTTTATTGATTCTTGGGCGCCAACTCCAATCGAAACAGGATTTGTTGGATCTTTTTTTAAAAGTATCTTTTTGATGACTTTCATCTCCAACATCGTATGTTATAATCTCTATGGTTATATGCTCAAAAAATATACAGCTACTTTTCTCTCTTTCGTAGGATTACTATCTCCGATCTTTGCATCACTTACAAGTTGGATCCTTCTTGGTGAAATGCCTTCACTTGTTATTTTGGGATCAACATGCATTGTATGTATCGGACTTTATATCGTGTATCAAGCAGAGCTTAAACAAGGTTATATTGTCAAAAAAGACAAAGAATCTAAACTCAAGCCAGTCTCTAGCTAAAACATTCCTTGCTCTTTTAAAATAAAGAGTTTATTTCTTAGAAGAACCGTAAAACACATACAGACTCTTCGATGAAAAATAAAAAAGCCATTTCTGCCTTTATGCTGGCAATGATAAATGTTGCACTCATAGTTAGTTTAAGAGGACTTCCTTTGCTCGCAGAGTATGGTCTATCCTCTATCTTTTACTTAGCAGTAGCAAGTATTGGGCTATTAATTCCAACAGCTCTTGTAACAGCAGAACTAGCAACTGGCTGGCCAGAATCTGGCGGAATATTTTCATGGGTTTCTAAAGCATTTGGAACAAGAGCTGGTTTTCTAGCAATCTTTCTCCAATGGATACAAAATGTTATTTGGTATCCAACTGTGCTTTCCTTTGCATCAGCTACCATTGCATATATGATTAATCCCAAACTTGCTGAAAACAAAATTTTTACAATAGCTATGATTCTTATCATTTATTGGGTTGCTACTTATATTAACTGCAAAGGAATGAGGGCCTCTGGCATATTAAGTACTCTATCCGCTATTTGTGGCACACTTCTTCCAGGAGCTATTTTAATTGTACTTGGGGGGATATGGATTTTTTCAGGTAATGCATCTGCTATCTCATTCTCTGCAAAAGACCTTATGCCCAATCTAACTCATTTTGATAATGTGGTATTTCTAGCGGGACTGATGCTACTTTTTGCGGGTATGGAGGTATCCTCTGTACATGTAAATGAAGTTGATAACCCTCAAAAAAACTACCCAAAAGCAATCCTTCTATCCGTACTTATTATTATTTCTGTGTTTTTCCTAGGAACGCTTGCGATAGCCATTGTTATTCCACAACAAGATATCAGCTTGGTTGCTGGACTTCTGCAAGCTTTTAGTAAAATGCTTTCGCATTACCATATGTCGTTTTTAGTTCCTGTTATTGCATTTTTTATTGCATTTGGAACACTTGGACAAGTAAGTTCATGGATTGTGGGTCCGAGTAGAGGTTTATTTGCAACTTCTGAACAGGGTTACCTCCCACCTCTTATGAAACATACCAATAAAAATAATATGCCGACTTACTTAATGTTTATACAAGGTAGTATCGTAACTCTCATTTCATTTGTATTTTTACTCATGCCAACTATAAGTGCATCGTACTGGGTGCTAACTGCATTAACAGCCCAACTATATCTTATTATGTATTTGCTAATCTATCTTTCAGCGCTAAGGCTTCGCTATAAAGAAAAAGACACAAAAAGACCATTTCGGATTCCACTAAAAAATACTGGTATTTGGATTGTTTGCTCTGTTGGAATTATTTGCGCACTATTTGCAATTATTCTCGGGTTCTTTCCACCTGCGCAGTTTAGAAGCAAGGGAGCATTGTTTCATTTTCTATTTAGCCTGATTGGAATTGGAATCTTTTTAATTATTCCAATGATTATTTACAGTTGCAGAAAACCTTCATGGAAAACTAAAGCAGATTAGGTAGTCTAATCTGCTAATATTTCATCCTGAACTTGTATAATAGACAAAATAAGTTTGTTCGTGTCCAAAGTAAGATTTCTCTCTGACCAGCCAAATCCATCATTATGGCGCTCGGGTGAACGTTTTTATAATACTTCCCAAGGATATGATTTCTTAAATGGGAAGAAGCTTCAATGGAGCTATCTAGTTCCTCAATTGCTAAAAGCATTTCTTCATTCGTATATGCTTCACTAAAAAGAGTTGCTATCGGCTGCAATTCTTCTGGAATTGAGTCAATTTCTGTATATGCAGTGCTTTCAGATATACTTGAAGCTCTTTCACTATTGAATTTTTCTTCCAAAACTGCTCTAGTTTCAGTTTACAAGAAACACTGTCAACTACATGGCTCCCCTCCAAAAATTATTATTATTAAATTTGTAGATGAGCCAGACTAAGAATTTAAAAACGCTCTTCTAAACATCATTTTGATGTTTGTCTAAGAAGTGCAATTATTTACAAGTCTCTAATTTGACTCAATTCCCAGTCTAGAAGCGAAATTTATCTCTACCTGATTCAGTTTAGAAATATTATGAACCATCTCCTGATCTCTTGGAACATATGCGCTTAATTTTAAAAATAGATTATGCGCATTGACAAAAGAAACATATGCATCAATTGCCTTGCGTTGTAATCGATCTTTCTCAGCCTCATTCCAAGACTTTCTCACATTAAACTCGAGTACCTTCTCCCTTGATACTTCTGTCAAGCTCTGAGTAAACTTATGGACTGGATATCCTGGAGTAGCATTTTCTTTTAAGCTCACATAAGCTTCATATGTCTTCGTTGAAGAGCAAAGATATTCTAATGACACTAATAAATCATTTTCAAAGTCTTCGAATTGATCTAATTTATAATATAAAGATTGTGGTTCTGGAAATACAGCCATAAATACACCCTGATTATTTATATAACTAAATTATATTAAAATAAGGAGATAGAAACAAGCTAATAACATCAAATAAATATTAATAATTAGTAGATAGACATAATAAACAAAAGGAACAAAATCAAAGATTAATTTTAAAAAAAATTTAAGCAAAAAAAAGCCACCCAATTTGGGTGGCGTAAAAAAGTCTTGGCAGCGACCTACTCTTCCATACTCTTGTGTATAGTACCATCGGCGAGGAAGGGCTTAACTTCTGAGTTCGGGATGGGATCAGGTGTA
>JAJFMH010000075.1 GCA_021772245.1 Chlamydiota bacterium
CGTAGGAATACTTGTTCCTACGTGATGAAAAGCCTCGAAAGTTGTTGGTGAAATCCCAACACATGAATCGTTAGCAGAACTGCTTGGCTAACGTATTTATCCTGTCATAGGTAGATTTGGATAGATTTTTAGAAGCGGTTATATCGAATCGGAATGGGATTATTCGCCTATGTTGGCGCATCTCATATGGCATTAAGTGAGATGGCAAAAGAACCAAATGAAAGAGATTGGAATTGGTATATTTCATTTAGAGATGTAGGGACTAATTTTTTAGTCGATGGCGTAAATAAGCTTTTGGTTCCATTTGGGTGCGCAGCTTATTACGTCCATTCCAGGCTATAAATCTAGGTAAAAATGGCTGTATTTATTGCTAGCTTGGGAGACTTTCGAAAGAATCTCACTTGCAATTTTTGGGTGTAAAAATGATGGTTGTCAGTTTCAGAATGTGCCAATTAGATACTTCCCGAAGTATACTGAAGTAGTTGGTTTGAGAAGTGAAGTATCTGGAGTAACAGAACCCAGTGTTGTTCCTATTTCAATATTTTGCAGCCAAATATTGATCATATCAAAAAATAATAATAGAATTTTAAGTAGAGGTGATAGAGTGGTTGCTTTACCTAAAGGTGTTTGTAACAGTTGGCAAGAAAGTGCAGAAATTTACAAGGCCTATCATGCAGAAGATTCAAAATATAGGAGGCTTTACTTCGATAGAGGTGATGCCTACATCCCTGGGATTACTGAATTTTATGGTTGTTACGAAATGACTTTAAGTATGGTTTTTTTTGGTCATGGAGTGTCAAGCGCGATGTATGAATGTGCAACTGAAAGAAATTGGACGGACGCAAGTCTTGGTAAAGATGCTGGGTGCGCCATCTTTGCAAGTGGCGCAAAAAAAATGATAGTTCCAGTGACCGCAGCGATTGCATATTTATCTTACTGTTGGGCTCGGACTGAATAGACTGCAGTGCTGCGCATTCGAAGGTATTTCTAACGTGATAGATTCTGAAAAAATATTATCTGAATTTTGGAAGCAGCTTCCTCAATCATGTTTCCTTGAAATACAAGTAAAAGGATCTTCTGAGGTTTACGGAGAAGCTGCTATTCATTGTGAATTCATATCGCAATCAAAGTGCATTTTTAAGGAAGAAGGTGTTTGGAAAGCAGGCGCTCTTGCGGGCACTTCATTTAAAAATTGTATGAGATGGAGTGTGGACTGTTCACGTTTGCATTTAGAACATCTTCGTTATGGAGCAAAAAAACCTGTTTTTTTACAGACCTTTAAGGTGTGTGAAAAAAATCATTTGGTTGGACAGCTGCCTCATCAATGTCACTTAGATACCTATCTTGGAAGTATTACTTGGAATAGCTCCGAAATTCTCTTGCAGTGGAAAATTGAGGGACCCAAAAAAAATAAAATCTTACTGTGTAAATATAAGAAGTCTTGAAAGTACACTTGTAACTTTATGCCTTTATAATTATCGGAGAGAAAATGAAATTTTGGAAGATTGGAGTTGCTGCTTTAGGGTGCATTAGTAGCTTACTTGCAACAAATCTACAGGACATTGCAGAAAAAAGTTTGCCATCGATTGTTTTTATAGCAACCCATAAAAGTGAATATGAAAAAAGTTATGGCAGGGAAGTTGCGTCAGAGGATTCTCTATATCGCACTCTTTATGAGTGCCTTTGGCCAGGCTCACATGGCCATGGAACAGGATTTTTGGTAAGTTCTGATGGATATATTGTCACATGCGAGCATGTAATTGAAGGAGCTACTTCAGTTGTGATTGGACTTTGGAATGAAGGCTTTAAATCATATTCTGCAGAAGTTATTGGCGCAGATCGAGAATATGATATTGCTGTGCTAAAAATCAAAACTGAAGATGAGTTATCACTTCCCTTTTTAGAGTTTGTAAATACAAAAAAATCAAGACTTGGAGATCCGGTGCTAGTTATTGGAAATCCAAAGAGTCCAATGCATGCAAGATCTGTAAATATAAATTATATCAGTGGAATTAGAAGAGTAGACTATGCTTACAACAGTCTGGGGACTGATCTAGAGCTTCAATTTCCAGTTTCATCTGGGGCGTCAGGTTCTCCGGTTATTGATATGGATGGAGAAGTAGCAGGAGTTCTTCACTCAAAGGACGCAGCAGCCTCCTTTGCAACAGATGCTTATATTGCATCTAAAGTGGCGCAGCAATTAATAGAGAATGGAAAACGAACGGTTGGATATTTCGGTCTTCACCTAATCTTCGAAAAAAAGGTGATATTCAGCCAATATCATTTTGGAGGTGAGTCTGGTGCACTGATAAGTGAGGTGGTTCAGGGTTCAGCAGCTGACAGCTGCGGCCTTAAGAAAGAGGACTATATAATAGAGGTAAATGGCGAGCAAACGTTTGACTCGATTCATTTTGTAGATCAGATTAGTACAATTAAGCCAGGTGAAGTAGTTGATCTACTAGTCAAAAGAGACGAAGAGTTAATTGCGACTTCTGTAACACTCACTGAAAAAATGGATGTTCCATATACGTTTTAAAAAAAAGCCCACACAAACGTGTGGGCTCATTCAAAATCAAAGTTGATTATCTAGGGTTTGCTAAAATATAATCAGCTACTCCTGGACAGACGCACTCTTTCCATGCTTCTTCACCAGCTTTAATTCCACGTCTAATTTCAGTACCTGAAATTGCGTGAATTGACGCATCAACATCTACCATTCTTGGTGTATATCCAACACCTCTTCCCCAGTTAATAGATTTAATATCTGGAATAATAATAACAGTTCCTTTGATGCCCATTGCTTTTAGGCCAGCTTCTACCATTGCTTTTCTGTACTCTGCAGTCCAGTATTCGTTTTTAGTATTACGAACCATTACTAGTAGAGGTTGCTCTGGGTTTTCTTTGTGCACTTTTTCCATAATTGCCCAGTGGCCTTTATGAAATGGTGTCCATCTTCCCACAAACATGGCATGACCAACTTGAGGATCCTGGACATTAAGCGCTGCTAAGATTTTTTTAGCACTTTCTACAACAGTTTCTTCAGAGGTATTACAAACAACGTCAGCAGTTGCTGGATCTTCATAAGGAGCGCTTACGCCAGTAAATACTGGGATTTCTCCAGCTAGAGCTTTTTTATACATGCCTTTTACATCTCTTTCGATACATGTATCAACTGGAGCATTGACATGAACTTCTAGGAAGTTATATCCAAGCGATTCGATTTCAGCTCGTGCATTGTCACGCACAGCTTGCGCTGGGCTTACACATGCAATCATTACATACTTGTTAGAGTTAAGAAGTAGCTTCGCAACTTCTGTAGTTCTTCTAAGATTTTCTTGTCTATCTTCTGGACTGAATCCTAGATCACTATTCAGAGTTTTTCTAACCTGATCACCATCTAAGATAGAACTATCAGGAATGTACTCTTTTAATTGATTAGCGATTGTAGATTTGCCTGAGCAGGGTAGTCCCGTTAGCCAGATCACAGTCTTTTCTGATGCAGGAATATCTCCAGCAAACAAGTTTCCAGTAGCGATTGCGGTTGCGATGCATAAACCTAGAAAAAATTTCATGTATACCTCCTATAGGTGTTATATGATGCTTAAGCACGATGCAACGGGGTGTAATTTTTTGTAAATAAAATTTGTATTTGAACACAGTAATATTTGAAGAAAAAGTTTTGACACTAAGATGGTTGAAAGTAAAAACTTATTTTTAACAGACTTTTTTTGATAGTAGTTAGTAAAATAAAATTTTAATTATAGTCTTGTGTCATTTTTTAAATAATACTTAATACAAATATATTTTTTGAGAAATGAGATTCTTTTGCTTTTAGATATAGATAGAATGCAATGTAAATAAGTTGAGATCGCAATAGGTATTGATTTTAGAGGCGAGTTTTGAAACGTTGAAAAGATCGTAATATTGCTTTAAAATGAACGGAAATACAGCTATTGAGAGTCGATTTGGAAATTATAGATTTATCCTTATCTGATGCAAAAGTCATCAAGCCAAAGATACATAGAGACAATCGAGGTTATTTTTTGGAATCTTTTCAAAAAGATTCTTTCAAAGTCATCGATCAAAGCATTTGCTTTTTACAAGATAATCATTCCTTTTCAGAAAGAAATGTCTTAAGAGGCATGCACTTTCATACAAAAGCTACGCAGGCAAAGCTTGTGCGTGTTGTTTCAGGGCTCATTTATGATGTAATTGTAGATCTTAGAGAGGGAAATACGTTTGGCAAGTGGGAGGGAGTTTATTTAGATGGAAAAGATCATCATATGCTCTACGTCCCAAAAGGTTTTGCGCATGGTTTCTGCGCACTTGAGCCCTCTCATGTAGTATACAAGGTAAGCACACTTTTTGATCCAGAATTGGAAAAAGAATTTTCGTATTTAGATCAAGATGTTGGCATTAAATGGCCTATCTCAACGCCTATTTTATCTGAAAAAGATAGAGACGCGCCGTCACTCAAGAAACTGAGGAAATTATGCGTTTTTGGATAGTTGGGCAAAGTGGAATGCTTTCAAATGCTTTTCAAAGATATTTTGTAAAAAGGAATATTTCCTTTTTTGTTACGAGTCGAGAAGATGCGAATATTACTTCGGTAAAAAGTTTAGAGAATGTGTTTGAAAGCGAAACTTTTGATTATGTCATTAATGCATCTGGATACACGCAGGTAGACCAAGCTGAAAGGGAAGCATCTCTTGCAATACTACTCAATAGTATTGGGGTGAAAAATCTAAGCATCCTTTGTAAAAAATATGATAAAAAGTTGATCCATTTTTCAACAGACTACGTGTTTGATGGAGAAAAAAAAGATGGATATGTTGAAACAGATTTGACAGCACCTATTTCTGTATATGGTATGAGTAAAAGAGATGGGGAGTTGCAAATTGCTAAATACACAGATAATTTTCTGATTTTTCGAGTCTCGTGGCTTTTTGACGATGAGGGTAAAAACTTTGTACATACAATACTAAGATTGCTAGAAGAAAAGGATGCTGTGAATATTGTATCTGATCAAATTGGAAGCCCGACATATGCTTTAGATGTTATCGAAGGTGTAATGGAGCTTCTAGATCAAGTTGGAATTTACCACATAGCCAATCGGGGCATGACATCTTGGTACTTATTTGCCAAAGAGATTGCTCTTTTTTGCGCTGAAAACCAAATAGAAAAAAAAGCAGATATTTTTCCAATAAAAACTAAAGATTATAAAACGGATGCAAGAAGGCCAATGTTTTCGTATTTAGATACAACAAAAGCTACTGCAGTAATAGGAAAAGATTGTAGAGACTGGAAAATAGCCCTAAGAGATTGTTTGGAGAAAATATGCAAATAGAAAAAGCAAAAATTTTAGTCACAGGTGGCTCAGGCTTTATGGGATCTTCCTTTATTCGCTATATGCTAAATAGGGGAGATTTCGAAGGTGAGATTATTAATCTTGATGCCCTTACCTACGCCTCAAATCGTGAGAATCTTATAAGTATTGAGAAAAATGAAAGGTATCACTTTTATGAAGGAAATATCTTAGATGGGAACTTGCTAGAAAGTATTTATGAAAATCACTGTTTTGATGTGATTGTACATTTTGCAGCTGAGACACATGTTGATCGGAGCATACAATTTCCAAAAGCATTTATGGAAACCAATGTCATGGGAACATTTACATTGCTTGAGTTTGTAAAACAACACTCAAATATACATTTCCACCATATTTCAACAGATGAGGTGTATGGCGCCTTAGGAAATGAGGGAGTATTTACTGAAAGTTCTCCGTATATGCCTAACTCCCCTTATTCCGCATCAAAGGCATCTTCTGATCACTTGGTTTTGGCTTATGGTAAAACGTTTGGTCTTTCGGTTACAATCTCACATGCATGCAATAACTTTGGTCCCTGTCAACACTTTGAAAAATTTATTCCTCTTATGATTCAAAAAGCAATGAAGTACGAAGAGCTTCCTGTTTATGGAGCTGGGGATCAAGTTAGAGAATGGCTATTTGTTGAGGATCATTCAAGAGCAATTTTTTTGATATTGAAGCAAGGTAAAAGCCAGGTTTTTAATGTGGGTTCCGATGCACAGAAAAAAAATATCGATCTCCTCCATCTAATTTTAGATTTATTAGACGAAATGCAACTTGCATCGAAAGAAAAGACATATCCCTTAATTAAACATGTAAAAGATCGTCCAGGTCATGATTTTAGATACGCTCTTGATGCGACAAGAGTAAAAGCAGAGCTCGGCTTTGTGCCTAACTACTCTTTGCTCAAAGGGCTTCAGGAAACGATTTTATGGTATATGCAAAATAGCAATTGGCGAGAGGGAATGGACACTTCCTCTTATGAAAGTTGGTTGAAGCTTCAATATGCAGGGCAGTCATGAAACAGAAAATTATTTGTGTGATTCCAGCGAGACTTAATTCAAAGCGTTTCCCACAAAAGGTGCTGCAATTTTTAAGAGATAAGCCACTGCTGCAGTGGGTTTATGAGGCGGCAATCGGGACAGAAATTTTTGATGAAGTTGTTTTTGCAGTGGATGATGCTCGAACAAAAGAATTAATAGACACCTTTGGTGCAAAATCTTATTTGACTTCCAGGGATTGCACTAGTGGAACAGAGCGTCTAATTGAGCTTTATCAGAGAAAGGAAATTGAAGGCGATATTTTTGTGAATTGGCAGGGGGATGAGCCTTTTATTTCTAAGCGGATGATTGAAGATCTTTTACAAGGAAGTGCCAGCAAATCCTTGATTTGGACTCTCAGAAGCAAAATTAGTGAGCCAGAGGACGTAACTAATCCAAATATAGTTAAAGTAGTGACAAATAATGCTAGCGAAGCTCTTTATTTTTCAAGATTGGCAATACCATTCCAAAGAGATGGTGGTTCATTTCATGAGTACTATAAACATGTAGGGTTATATGCTTATACGTCAAAAGCCTTAGATAGTCTTGAAAATATCAAGTACTCATATTTAGAAGATGCTGAAAAACTTGAACAACTTTCCTTCCTAGCGAATGGATTTTCAATCTATGTGGGTATTACAAATGAGAAGTCCATTGGGATTGATACTCCAAAGGATTTACTTCAAGCTTCAAGCCTGTTGGATTAACGTTTCATATCCTGGAAAAATACGATTTGCTGATCTATTTGTAAAATTTTAGGTTGAAATGTGCTAGAATAATTTTTCAATAAAACATTATTGAAAGTGCTGGAAAATTTTACTTGTGCTTACAATCCCTAACTGATTTATAAAGAATTATTTGTGTTCTTTTTTTCTTTCTTCAGCGTGAAAATAGTTATTTTCTGTAAATTAACTCAGATTGTAGGTTATACTTCTGCATTAATAACTGTGGAGAAAATCAAATGGTTACCCCTGTAGGTGAGCCGCCGAAAACATTCATAGAAACAATTACAGATAATATTTGGTTTGTAGGAAGTTGTCTGCAATCTTACGCAACTTCGTTTTTTAATGGGTTATATTATATTGTTTTTTGTGGAAGTTGCAGCGATTACTCCCATGTTAATGCTCCTGATCTTTCAGGAGTGTTTCAAAATGCGCATGGCCCATCAGGTCAGACTAGAGCTAGTTTCTTAGCATCCTCAGTTATTAAAGAAAATAAAGAAGAAAAAATTGCGTGGATGGAACAAGCAGAGCGATTTTGGAATGAGCAATGTAAAAATATAAGTGCAATTGGACTTGCTAATGAATATATTAGCCTCGATCATCATAGACCAGGCCCTGCAGGTACCTGCGAAGGGCTTGCTATGCCTCTTATGCCAACGATTGGTCACTATGACCCAATGGGTTATCGGTTTGCATATCAATTGCTTACTGTTCGTTTGCCTGCATCCCAAATATCATGTTTCCCACAAGAGATTCAAGATCGATTTAAGGGGATAAATCCAGAGCAGATAGATTTGTTTTTTACAGTTTTTGACGGATCACATCTACCGACAAATTCTCGAAATATTATTAATCATCACTTTGCGCGCCCAGGTATTCAACGTGGAGCATCTGCTAGAGATTATTTGAGTATGGGGATTTTTGCTAATAAAGGCGTGAATCGAGAAATGCCTACTGTAGGCGCTCTATCTTCGAATAGCTTTGGGGTGATGGATACTTTTATCCACCCTGCAGCAAGTGGTGATATGGCACTTTCTCCAAATAATGCTAAGTTTAATGTAGATCCAGAGCAAGATATGATGAGTAGTTTATACCACGCTTGTACTTTGCCAGAAGGGCGTGGAGTTGCATTTATGGGGCTTATAATAAATCAAGAAAATGCAGTAGAAAATATGACAGGTGTTTTAGAACGCTCTGGAAATATCCCAACATTCGTTGAAAATGTTATGCCGATCTTAGATGTTGAGGAACAAGGTCGCGTAAGACAAATTCTTACATTTGCAAGAGATTAATACCTGCAATTTAAAATTAATCCCAATTTAAAAATATTTGTAGTTTGAAGTTAAGTTATTCTAATATTGCTTCTAATTGACAAAGATGAATATTTTGCTTATCCTTTCAGTGAAGAATTTAAAGGGTCATGATGTCAACAGAGCAAGCACTTGAAGAGAAATCAAAATATAAATATGGGTTTCGTACTGAGATTGAGTCAGAAGTTTTTCCAAAGGGACTCGATGAGAACACAATTCGAGCCATTTCTAAGAAAAAAAATGAGCCCAAATTTTTACTTGATTTTCGATTAAAAGCCTTTGCTAAATGGAAAGAGATGCCTCTTCCAGATTGGTCTAATCTCAATATTGATCCAATTGATTTTCAAGAAATGAGTTACTACGCTGAACCTAAGAAAAAACAGCAACTTAGCAGTATGGATGAAGTAGATCCAGCTTTACTTGAGACATTTGAAAAACTAGGTATTCCCTTAGATGAGCAAAAAAGACTTGCAAATGTAGCTGTTGATGTTGTTTTTGATTCTGTATCGATTGGCACCACATTTAGAAAGACTCTTGTAGATGCAGGAGTTGTCCTTTGTCCGATTTCAGAAGCTGTACATAAGTATCCAGAGCTTATTGAAAAATATTTAGGTACAGTTGTTCCAATTACTGATAATTTTTATTCAGCATTAAATTCAGCAGTATTTTCAGATGGATCTTTTGTTTATATTCCAAAAGGTGTCAAATGTCCGATTGAACTTTCCACTTACTTTAGAATTAATGAAAGAGAGACAGGTCAGTTTGAAAGAACATTAATCATTGCTGAAGAAGAGTCTTCTGTAAGTTATTTAGAAGGATGCACAGCGCCCGCATATGATGAAAACCAGCTCCATGCGGCAGTTGTTGAACTTATTGCATTAGATCGCGCTGAAATTAAATATTCGACCGTGCAAAATTGGTATTCAGGTGATCGAGAAACCGGAAAAGGTGGTATTTATAATTTTGTAACCAAAAGAGGAAAGTGCCAAGGGTATCAATCAAAGATTTCTTGGACGCAGGTGGAAGCTGGCGCTGCTATCACTTGGAAATATCCTGGATGTTTACTGATAGGCGATGAATCCGTTGGAGAATTTTATTCTGTTGCGCTGACAAATGGCAAGATGCAAGCAGATACTGGAACCAAAATGGTTCATATCGGAAAAAATACGAAGTCTACAATTATTTCAAAGGGAATTTCTGCAGATGAGTCTCATAACTCTTATCGCGGTTTGGTACAAAGTGGTAAAAATGCAAAAGGCTCTCGTAATTACACTCAGTGTGATTCGATGCTTGTTGGGAATAACTGCTCAGCAAATACTTTTCCCTACATAGAATCTCACAATGGAAAAACCCAAATTGAACATGAAGCTTCGACTACAAAAATGAGTGAAGAGCAGCTTTTTTATTTGCAGTCGAGAGGAATCCCTAGAGAGGATGCTATCAATATGGTGGTCAATGGATTTTGTATGGAAGTGATTAAAGAACTTCCCTTAGAATTTGCTCAAGAAGCCCAAAAGCTACTCGCGTTAAAGCTGGAAGGGTCTGTTGGTTAATTGTTTAATTTATCGCTAAACACAGGAAATATCGCATGTTACACGTTGAAGATATCCACGTTGAAGTGGAAGAGAAGTCGATTATCGCAGGACTCAACCTTAAGGTAAATAAGGGAGAGATTCACGCAATTATGGGTCCAAATGGCGCGGGTAAATCTACTTTTGCTAAAGTTTTAGCAGGCCATCCCTTCTATGAAGTAAAAAAAGGCAAAATTCTTTTCAAAGAAGAAGATCTTCTTGAAATGGAAGTAGAAGAAAGGTCTCATAGGGGACTTTTTATGGGATTCCAATATCCTTTAGAAATTGCTGGGATTACGAACTTTCAATTTCTTTTCAGCGCTAAAAACGCTAGTTTAAAAGCAAATGATCAAAAAGAACTTTCGGAAGAAGAAT
Organism: Chlamydiota bacterium; assembly: GCA_021772245.1. Taxonomy (GTDB): domain Bacteria; phylum Chlamydiota; class Chlamydiia; order Chlamydiales; family Simkaniaceae; genus JAJFMG01. The sequence continues at coordinate 10,387 of JAJFMH010000075.1, forward strand.
TTAAAACTTTGCTTGTTGACACTATGAAAAAAATGAATGTTAAAGAAGAGTTCTTAACTAGAGATATCAATGCTAGTTTTTCCGGTGGTGAAAAAAAGAAAAATGAAATTTTACAAATGGCGATTTTAAATCCGTCCCTTGCAATTTTAGATGAAACTGATTCTGGTCTCGATATTGATGCGATGAAAGTAGTTGCAGACGGCGTAAATGCACTTATGAATGATGATAACGCTCTTATATTGATTACTCACTACCAACGCCTTCTAAATTTTATTAAGCCTGATTTTATTCATGTAATGATTGATGGAAAAATTGTAGAGTCAGGTGGATTTGAGCTTGCATTAGAGCTTGAAGAAAAAGGTTATGATCGATTCTTGCAAGCGGGAGTTTAATATGACCGCGACTCAAAACTTAGATGGGCTGATATCTCTTTTAGAGCAAAGCAAGTTTTCAAGTTTGCTTCAAAAAAAGGCCTTTGAAAAATTAGAATGTATCGGCCAACCATCAAAAAAGATGGAAGCTTATAAGAATTTTCCTTTGATAAAGTTCAATCAAACCCAGCTGAAAAAAAATGATAAAAGTGCCCCTGTTAGCAAGCCTGTACTCTTAGGTAAAAATGTTTATTCGTATCAGTTCATAGATGGCAATTTTGCAAATGAATCTGATGATGCGCTTCCGTTTGTTTGCATGCCGCTTGAAAAGGCTAAGAAAAGTTATAGCTCCTTTTTTCAAAGCAGGCTCTCCAAATTAATTGAAACTGAAAAAGATCCTTTAGCGTTGCTGCATTTTTCTATGGATGTCTCGGGTGTGTTTTTTTATATTCCACCTGGTGTAACGATAGAAAAACCCATTGCAATTAGTCATTTGTTATCAGATTTAGACGGAAGCTTTTTTCCAAGAATACACATTGCTATTGGAAAAAATGCAAAAGTAGACTTTGTTGACCTCGCAGCGATGGAGCCGACTAATTCTGGGATGTATCATACACTCATAGACTTTTCTTTAGAAGAAGACGCAAAAGCTACTCTTCTAATGAAAAAGTCTCCTTCAACAACGCTTTGGGACTTTACTACGGTAAGAGCAAGTATCAAAAAAGGTGCTAGTTTAAAGACGGTAAGTCTTGGCAAAGGGTCACTATCCCAAAGAGAAGATTATCATGTAAGGCTTGAAGGAGAAGAATCCTGCTGCGACTTAAATGGGTTAGCTTTTTTAAAGAAAAATAGACAACTTCACACACATATTCTTGTAGATCATATTGCAGAGCACACTACATCGTATCAATTTTTTAAAACAGCGCTTTTTGATCACACAAGATCAAGTTTTAACGGGAAAATTTTTGTAGAAAGACAGGCGCAAAAAACAGACGCCTATCAGCTTAATAATAATCTAGTGTTGTCGGATAATGCTGTTGCATATAGCAGACCAAACCTAGAAATATTTGCAGATGATGTAAAAGCATCACATGGCTCCACGTTTGGAGAAATGGAAGAAGAAGATTTGTTTTATCTTCAAACAAGAGGGATTGATGCGCAAACTGCAAAAGAGATGCTGATACAGGGCTTCGGAATGGAACTGGTTGCAAAAATCCCAGCTGTTCACTTCGAAAGAGGTGGGTTGTTAGAAGATTTTTCAGTCTCTGATTTGATTGGTTAAAATGGATAAAGAAAGAGTCCGATCTTTTTTCCCGGTCCTTTCTACGAAGGTGGAAGGTAGTCCCTTTATTTATTTTGATACAGCAGCAACTGCGCAAAAACCGCAGTGCGTAATCGACGCAATTTCCAACTTTTACGCTACAGAATATGCAACCGTTCATCGGGCAATTTATCCCCATGCTGAAAAAGCTAGTTCGATGTATGAAAACGTTAGAGATGAAACGCAGCGTTTTATTGGAGCTGAGCATCGAGAAGAAATCATTTTTACGAAAGGAACCACAGAATCCTTAAACTTAGTCGCAGCTACATTTGGAGAGCAGCAGGTAAAAGAGGGGGATGAGGTTTTAATTACGCAGCTTGAGCACCATTCTAATATTGTTCCATGGCAAGAGCTATGCAAAAAAAAGAATGCCAAATTAGTCATTGTACCCGTGAACTCAGATGGCGTAATTTCTGTTGAGACATTTGCATCAAAACTTTCAATTCGCACAAAGATTGTATCGATTTGTCATGTAGCCAATTCAATTGGAACAATCAACCCGATCAAAGCAATGATTGAGCTTGCTCATAGCAAAGGTGCATATGTTGTTATCGATGGCGCACAGGCCGCGTCTCATATTCCGCTTGATATGAAAAGTTTAAATGCAGATTTCTATTGCTTTTCAGCACATAAGCTTTATGGCCCCACAGGTCTTGGCGTTTTATATGGTAAAAAAGATCATTTAGATAGTATGCCTATTTATCAAAGTGGTGGAGATATGGTAGATAAAGTTACCTTTGCTAAGACTACTTTTCAAAAATCTCCTCTTAAATTTGAAGCGGGTACGCCGCTCATTGCGCAAGTAATGGGCTTTGGGGCCGCCCTAAAATTTATAGAAGAAATTGAGCTTAAAAATATTGCAACTCATGAAAATGCACTTTACACATACGCTCTAAAAAAAATGAAGGCTATAGAAGCTATCGAAATTCATGGGAAGGCTGAAGATAGCGGGCCCATCATTGCTTTTACCATCGAGGGGATGCATCCATTAGATGTTGGCACTTTGCTCGGTTTAAAGGGGATTGCTATTCGTACAGGGCATCTGTGCGCGCAGCCAACGCTTGCAAGTTTTGGCAAAGAGTCGTTTTGTCGTATTTCATTTGGTATGTATAATACTTTTGATGAAATCGATGTTTTCATTAAGTCCTTGGAAGAGATTTTGCAAATCCTACCGACTAGAAGTCAAATCTAACCTTAACGTCTAGACCTTGAAGATTTAAGTCACCATGGGCAGACTCTTCTCTAAGCTTAAAAAGCTGGTTGAACTCAGCCCAATATTGCTCTTCCCAACCCGCTTGCAGCCTTAAATGATATCTATTGTCTGCTAGGTAATAATCTAATCGAAGACCGATTCCAAGTTCAATCACTGGCTTGATTGTATAGAAGTCATTTTCGATATTGATCTGCGTTTGTGTAGACCCACTTTCATTAAAGGTGTCTTTTCGATCGATATCGAATTTATTCCAAAGCGCTGTAATGCCAAAGTTTCCATAAAGACTAAAGTAATTTGAAAATTGCCACGCTGAATTAAATCCAGCGCGAAGTCCAACTCCACTTGTATCTTGGTCATTTTTCATTTGATAGGTCTCAATTGGATCCGCTATCACGTCTTGCACAGTATAGGTAACTTTGTAGTCTTGATCGATCCATGATCCTTTAAGGCCAATAAAGGGTCTCATTTTGAGTCTTCTCGATAGCATAAAGTTGCGACCAAGCTCTAGGTCAACTGTATTAAAGTCTAAATCCCACTCACCTTTTGCAAATCGCAGGGAATTATCGCCTACTTGAAAATTGGTGAAGTTTGCACCAATATTCCACAGCGGTATTAAGTTTGAATTCACAGATTGTGATGATGTGCTACTAGTTGGATTAGATCGTAGGTAGGTGTATCTTGCTAAAACATCCCAACCATCATGTGGTAGGTGATATCCAGCGATTGCCTTAAATCCAAGATCGTACTCCCAATCAATCTGCTTAAAAGATCCTCTATCGGTGACGCTTGTTCCGTTACTCATACCTGATGCAGTATAGGATAAACCATCTTCTCTAACGTTCCAATAGATAAGCTCTGCTGCAACATATAGATTGGTACCACATTTCACATTGGGACCACCCATCGGAGTAATTACTCTGTTTGGAGTAGTCGTACCTGGTGTTGAATTTGTCTGAGTTTGCGTTTGGGTTTGAGATTTAGCGTTTGCAACTTGCGCAATGGTTTCATGCAACGTTTTTGCCTTTTTTGCAGAGTATGTAGAAAGAGAGAAAGATCCATAAACTAGTACAGCTGTCAATAAGCCATATTTTTTTATAATTGGATAAAGTTTTTTGTAGTTCATGTTAGACCAAAATATTATTTCTTTGTTAGTTTTTTTATTATAATAAAATAATTAATTTGTCAAATTATATTTATTAATATTAAATCAAAATAAACTGGAATAATCGATTTTAATTTTTGAGTGGTAGATAAATATTTGAAAACAAGGATCTTATATTGACTATAGAATAGTATTTCATAAGAATTAATAAAAAAACGCTGATTCACAATCTTCGATTTTTATAATAATTTTTTTTTATTTGTAAGAGATAGACTTAAATTCAAGTAGTCAATTATCATTAACGTCTAAAATTAATTTCGAAGAAATTCATTAAATTTCAGGAGATAAAAATGTCTGCAGTACAGGGCCCAAATCCATTAGCTAATATGCCAGCTACAGCTTTTCCAGCAAGTAGTGAGGGAAGAATGCCAACTACCTCAATTAGCGAAAGTTCAATGAGTTCGGAAGAGCTGTCTTACTGTGGTAGTATTTGTGCAAAGGTAATAAGTATAGTTCAAAGAATTTTTACAGGGATTTATAATTTTATTGCTTGTAATTTTTTCCGCTCAAGAACAGATATTATTTCAAACAGTGAAACAAGATCACAGGTGCCGGGATTAGGAACAGTAGTACAACCAACAGTAGTACAACCAACAGAAGTACAACCAGCGCTAGCCGAGAAAGCAGCAGGATTAGATCGGACTAGAGCAGAATTACAAGAGCTAAGAAAAGTGATAGATGAAACAAATTTTCTATTAGATTTATTCAAAGAAAAATTTGATCAAGAAAAATTTGATCAAGAAAATCTTATCTTAATAAAAAAACTAGAGACTGCAATTGCTGCTGCAACCGCTACTGTAACTGAATTAGAACCTGTATTGGAATCAGGACGTGTATTAGGATTAACAGGGCTTCATTTAGCACAGAAAAAATCACTAGAGGACAAAATTCAACTAGTAAAGTTTTTGCTTGAAGTATTAGATTTTGAGCCTGAAGAGGTTAGATGTGTGCCGATACAGGCAGTTCAAGATGCAAAACATGAACGCGATATGGTATTAGAAAAAAAACACGAGCTAGAACTTAAAGAAAAAGAAGATCTTTTAAGTGAACTAGATAAACAACGAGAAATTCTAGAGCTAGCAATCATTCATCAATTAAGATGTTTTCGAGGACTCCAATTAGCAGTTGGAGCCCGTGAAGATTCACATGATCCAAATGGAGGTTGTTTCCGCTCTCACGAGAAAACGTTTGAAATTATAACAAGAAGAATTAATGCGATATTTGACTCAGGACACTTTGATCAAAAGTGTCGTAAACACTCATTTTCTCTTATGAAGGTCTTTTCTGTACAAGAATCAAAAATATTAGATGAGCTAAAAATAGCAGACGAAAAACAGAAAGTAAACTTTCAGAAATTATGCGTTCGAGTAGAAGCATGGAATAAAGCATTAGAGTTAGCATGTGATGAATTAGACGCTGCTAAAAAAAAATTGGTTCTATTAGAGGGCCAAGTTGCAGGGCCGGCGTAAGTGGAGCCACGCATTTAGGTGATTACAAAGCTATTTTTGAGTGAAATGGTTGATTCTTAATGAGTAAAAAAGAGTAGCAAAATCAACATCAAGTCGAAAGTACTTAGGTAGAAAAGATGTTTGTAGTAGCATTCTAAATACAGTATGCTACGTTTAATAAAGGCCATTTTTATATACATCTTTGTCGAATTGTTTTTTTTGATAAAAAAAACGAGAGTATTGTTAGAATGGTTGGTATGGAAAGTAAATATGATCATTTTACACATGTTTCTAGTATGCAAATTCACCGGAATTTGTTCTTTGGTGAGTTGATTTTTTGTCTTTATAAACTATCTTTCATAGTCGTTCGCCATTTGGCGAACTACATATATTAACTCTTACACTCGATTTTTGTTTGGCAGCCTGGATTTTTCATCTAGATGCAATTTTTTATTAATGTTTAATTTGTGCAGGTACATATATGTCATTACCCACGATCGATCAAAATAGTGAGCATTCAGGTGCTTGGTTTTTAACTCTTGCTAAACCACCTATTGCTGCTATTGCAGTTCTACCAGCTTTTTGAGATTTAATTCAAAAAAGTGAGTTGCAACTCGAAACAAAAGTTTCGAATCTAACTTTTATGCACAGTGTTAGAAAAGACTTCCTGCAGCCCCAACTGTTGGATTTCTTGTTGGAACACAATTAATACTAGAAGAAAGGATTACAAATTATTTTAGAGCATCGGAAGATATAGATTTCAAAGCAAAGGTTCATGGTGCAGCAACTGTTGGCACAATTTCTGTGCCAGCAGTTGCCGTATTCAATGGGCAAACTATGGGATGGGTGCTATGAAATCGCTTCGAAGGCTTGCTCCCAAGCAAGCTACTGCTATTGTTATACAGGAAACAGCTTTTGTAGGCGGCGTTAGTGCAAAGGATGAAATAGCGCCACTTATAAGAGAATATGCTGGTGATAATGCAGCGGTAGATTATGCCACTGCATATTTTTCAGGGGCGCTTGGGAGTATACTTGGGCATCCAGCGAATACCGCTCTTACTAGATGGCAAAATGGTATGGTAGTAGAAAGTGTTTCTCAGTCTATGCTAGGGGCTGCAAGAAAAGCTCGTGGTATTGGAGTTCTTTCTATGCTATTTGCAATTGGAAATGACACTATCAAACTTATTGCTGAAAGAGGGGAAGTGTAATTAAAGTTCTATGGCCTTTGCAATGCAAAGGCCATAGTGGGAAACTTAAAAGTCGAATCTAAGTTTTAAAGTGAGACCTTGGGTGGTGAAATCACCGTGTGCAGACTTTTCTTTAATTTTAATGAGTTGATTGAAATCCATCCAAATTTGCTGCTCCCATCCAAGAGATGCATCGAAGTGATATCTGTCACACATAAACCATAGATCGTAACGCATTCCAAGGCCAAGCTCTAGTACTGGCTTAATGGTAAAGAATTCAGATTTGGTATGAAATAACACACTTGTATCACTTGAGCTATCTGGCGTTTTTGATGTGTCTTTACGATCTAACTCGTATTTACCCCAAAGAGCTGTCATTGCAAAGTCTCCATAGATACTGAAGGCGTTATCCAGCTGCCAGGATGTGTTTAATCCAGTGCGCAGACCAAATCCCCATGTATTTTGGTCATTGTCCATTTTAAGTGTTTGATTTTCGTTGGCAACAGAGAAGTCAAACATCTTATATGTGACATCAAAGTCTTGATCAACAAAGGCTCCCTTAAATCCAATAAAGGGTCTAAGCTTTAGATATTGACTGATGAAATAATTTCTTCCAAGCTCCATATCGATAACATTGAATGTTAGATCCCACTCTCCTTTTGCGCTTAAGAACTCATCGGTATTAAGTTCGGAATAACTTTGGAATAAAGCTCCGATGTTCCATAGAGGAAATAAAAATGATTTTTGCGACATCGATGTAGATTTTGAGTTTGGATGTGAATTAAGCCATGTATATTCTGTATATAGATCCCATCCGTCTCTTCCAAGACTAAATCCAAGTCCAACTTTAAATCCTGGTTCAAAGTCAAAATCAATATTTTGTACACTTCCCTTTGAAAGGGGAACAAATCCAAGTCCATCTGCAAATCCATTCATTACATAAGAGGTGCCATCTTGACTTATTTTCCAATAGATAAAATCAGCTGTTAGAAAAACATCATAGCCATCTAAGACTCTCGGACCTGCATTTGGTGTAATTGCAGTTGGAACATTTTCTCTTGGATGCGTTAAGTCATCTGAGAAAATAGGTTTGTAATTGTTTTCATATGTTTTGTATTCAGCATGCAAAAAGCTTGCGATTGCAAGAAAAGGAATTATCCAAAGAGTAGACTTTGCATATTTTTTCATGAGTTCTCCGGGTCTAGTGTTTTTTTGAGAATACCAGATTGTATCGGGGAATTTTAGAATATGTCAAAGGATAAAAGAAAAACCCCAGCAAGAAAACTTGCTGGGGTTTTATATCAACTAAATATCTAAGAAATTACCTTAGAAATCGAATCTAGCTTTGATTGTAAGACCGTGCAGAGTAAGATCTCCGTGTGCACTTTCTTCGTAGAAGCTGATAAGTTGGTTGTTACTTAACCAGATTTGTTCTTCCCACCCAGCTTGAATCATGAAGTGGTAATCGTCATCTGAGAACCAAGTTTCCCATCTAAGTCCAAGAGCTAATTCTAACACTTCTTTAAGTGTGTAGAAGTCGTTCTCGACGTTGAGCACAGTTTGAATTGTGTCTGGGTTAGAATCGTTAGATGTAACATCTTTTCTAGTTGTATCGAATTTACCCCAAAGAGCTGAGATTGCGAAATCTCCAAAGATACTCCAATTTGTGTTGAAGTGCCATGCTGTTTGTAGACCTGTGCTGATACCAAAACCCCAGTAAACCTGGTCGTTGCTCATCTTATTTGTATCGATGTTAGCACCGTCGTCACTTGTGTAAACTACAGTATAGTCATTATCCTGCCATGTACCTTTGAAACCAAAGTGTGGTCTAAGTGTAAGGTATTGGCTGATAAAATAGTTTCTTCCAAGTTCTAAGTCAATTACGTTGAACTGAAGATCCCAATTACCAGTAGCATTAGTTAAGCCATCGGAATATGAAGCATATTCATTTGCGATATTCCACATTGGGAACAAAGTAGTTCCTGTAGCATCACTTTTTGATGATTTCCCCGGATTTGAGTGTAACCATGTGTATTGAGCATAAACGTCCCAACCATCATGGCAAAGATTTAGTCCAAGCCCAACTTTAAATCCTGGGTCGAATTCAAATCCAACTTGTTGTACAGATCCACTAGATGCATTAGCTGTTGTGCTTGAGTATCCATTTGCTACATATCCAAGACCATCTTGTCTGGCTTTCCAGTAGATGAAATCAGCTGTAATAAATAAATCCACACCGTCAGAAACCCTAGGCCCAGCAGATGGAGTAATCTCACGATATTGTCCACCTTCGTGGATAATACCTGCAGGGTACATTTCTTTTTGTTGTGTTTGGTGTTGTTGGTGCATTGAATCGTGATCAGCAAACAATCCAGTTGCGAAAACGCTGCACACTATGCCAGCTAGCGGCAACAGTTTTTTAATTTTCGTTTCCATCCTT
>JAJFMH010000076.1 GCA_021772245.1 Chlamydiota bacterium
GCAAGAGCTTTATAATAATGGTCAAATCAGTCAATATGTACCAGAGGAAACTTATGAAGCGATTGCAGAAATACTGAAATGGATTGCGCAACTGGAAAAAGAAGAAGAATACAATACGGAGCTATTTAAATGAGAACTTCCATAGGCAAACGCATGGCAAGAGGTCTTAGCAGCACAAAGGCTCTTCAAGCTGTTGGGCACGCAAGTGATCTGATGCTAGCGACTTTTGTGATTTTAATCATTATGATGATTATTATCCCCGTTAAGCCCCCTGTTATAGATGCCATGATTGCAGTCAACCTGGCTGCCTCTGTAACAATTTTAATGGTAGCTCTTTTTATTTCTAAAGCTGTCCAAATCTCGATATTCCCCTCTATCTTGCTTATTACCACCCTTTTTCGTCTAGGAATTGAGATTGCAGCCACGCGGCAAATTCTACTCCATGCCAACGCAGGTGAAATCATCTTTGCGTTCGGACATTTTGTTGTCGGGGGAAATTTTGTCGTCGGAGGTGTGATATTTTTAATTATCACAATCGTTCAATTTATTGTTGTTACCAAAGGTGCGGAAAGGGTTGCTGAAGTTGCAGCGCGTTTTACACTCGATGCGATGCCGGGTAAACAAATGAGTATCGATGCCGATATGAGATCCGGTGTAATTGATAGTAACCAGGCTAGAGAACTACGTTTAGCACTTCAAAAAGAGAGTCAGCTCTATGGAGCCATGGATGGAGCCATGAAGTTCGTTAAAGGGGATGTAATTGCAGGTATAATTATTGCCATCATTAACATTGTCGGTGGTCTTATTATCGGTGTTTGGATGCACAACTTATCCGTAATGCAGGCAGCAAAAACTTACTCTTTACTATCTATTGGTGGTGGTTTGGTATCTCAGATTCCATCGCTAATCGTAGCTCTTAGCGCAGGTATTGTTACAACTCGAGTAACTTCAGAAAAAAAAGATGCCAGCCTTGGAAAAGACATCACACAACAGCTATTTGCAAACCCCAAAAGTCTACTCTTAGCAGCTGGTGTCATTTTTGCTATGGGACTACTTAGTGGATTTCCGTTTTGGGCATTTGCATTGATTGCAGGTGGAGTTGGAGGAACAGGAATAAGACTATGGTCTAAATTTAGAAAAGAAGCTGCAAAAGCTGCGGGTGGTGGCGCTATTTCTACAGATGTCGAAGGGCATACTGTAATTAGAGGCTCTGGTGATGATTATGCATTAACTTTGCCGGTTATTTTAGAAACCGGAAAAAGTCTATCTTCAACCATTAAAATCCAAAAGGGCGGCGCTACATTTATAGAAGAAATGATTCCAAAAATGAGAAACGCGTTGTATCAAGATTTGGGTGTTCGTTTTCCAGGAGTTCATGTTCGAACAGAAGCTCCTAAACTTGCTACCAATGAATATGCTATTTTCTTAAATGAAGTGCCTATTACAAGGGGTAGAGTGCTAGATCACGCGGTTTTAACAAATGAGACTGAAACAACTTTAAAAAGGTATAACCTCCCCTATACAAAGACTAAAAATGTAGTCGGACAAGCCTCTTTATGGGTTGATAACAAATACATAGAGATTTTAAAAAAATCGAATATCAAGTTCTGGGATACACAAGAAGTTCTCATTTTGAACCTCTCCTATTTTTATAAGAAACATGCAAGTGAATTCCTAGGCATCCAAGAAGTCAGAGCTATCTTAGGATTTGTTGAGAAGTCTTTTCCTGATCTTGTAAAAGAAGTGACAAGACTTGTTCCTCTTCAAAAGCTCACAGAAATTTTTAGAAGATTGATTCAGGAAGAAGTTTCAATAAAAGATCTAAGAACTATTTTAGAAGCGCTATCTGAATGGGCTCAATCAGAAAAAGATACGGTTTTACTCACTGAGTATGTACGTTCTTCTTTGAAAAGATACATAAGCTACAAATATTCTCGTGGTCAATCCGTTCTTTCAGTGTATCTTCTCGATCCTGAAATCGAAGATATGATTCGAGGAGCCATTAAGCAAACCTCTGCTGGATCATATTTAGCGCTAGATCCAGATTCTGTGCAGCTAATATTGCATGCAATGCGAAAAATCGTTGTGCCAACGCCTCCGGGTGGTCAGCCACCTGTCCTACTTACAGCAATAGATGTAAGACGGTTTGCAAAAAAACTTATCGAAGGCGATTTTCCAGATCTTAGCGTTGTTTCCTACCAAGAAATTGTGCCCGAAATTCGGATACAACCCCTTGGAAGAGTCCAACTTTCATAAATCCTTTCCATCTCATCAAAAAAAGAGTATATAGAAAACTAAAGGTATATAGGTTAGTCGATGAGTGATGAAATTCCAGAAATACAGGGCATGTCGATTGGTGCTCGGGAAATTCGTACGGAAAAAGCAGACGAAAAACAAGAGATCAAGAACTCTGAAATCCGCCAAGAAGCGAGCAAAGCTGCCTTTAAAGAATGGGCTGCTATGGGTGAATTTAGTCCACTTTTGATGTCTAAAAAGTTTAAATCTCTTGATGATCACCTTTCTAGACCTCAAAAAGAGTCAGAGCAAACTACTAAAAAAGAAGCCCCTTCTAAAACTCTTGATACGGCTGCAACGCAAAAAATTGCAGAGGCTCATGCTAAAAACAATGTAGAACTCCAAGCTAAAACACTTCTATTAATCCTTGCAAGACTCACCGATGCAGATACTGTCGATGATATTTTAGAAAAAATCATCGATGTTTATAAGGATCATTTTTTAGTCGATGAAACGCTCGATTTCTTACTCGAAGCATCAAGAGGCAAAGATGCGCAATCGAATAAAATTGCACACGCAAAAAGCATCTTTAATGAACAGTATGGCAGAGAAATCCGTGTTGGAAAAAATATCAGCACAGAGGCGCGCGAATTTTCTAAAAAAGGACTCGGATCGCCTACTGCCCTTCGAGACATATATCGGGACATGACAGGTAATCCAAGAGAGGCTCCTGATTTATTTGATGAGCTTAACGCAAGCTTCAAGTTCTCACAAATGAATCAAGTAATTGATTTTATCTTGCACTCCCTTGGCACTGATCTAAAAGCAAAAGGCCCATCAATATCTAGACCTGAACTCAATAGGCTTTTTTCTGAAGCTAGAACCATGCAAGCAATCCTTGGTCTATACCGATTCTTCGAAAAGCGAATGCCAATGATCCAAAAGCAATTTGGAAATGAAGATCTTCCTTGGCCACCAAAAGTCACTTTCGAATATTTAGCAAAAATTCTCATGAAGTTACTAAGGGAGAGATACCCTAATGGGAATAAGGTACTGCAACTTGCATCATATTTTGGCATTTCAGAAGAAGTTGCAGCGCAAATTATTTTATTCTCTCAATATCGAGATTCGATGAGGCATTTATCGCCTAAACTCTTTAAATCTGAGAGGCACAGGCAAGACACGCTTCTTGCCATACTCGATGGACTCTCTGACCTCGAAGATATGTTAGATGAGGAAGACGACGAGGAAGACGAGGAAGATGAATTTCCAACTCCTCGAAACAAAAAAGATACGATGGAATAATGGAACGATTTAATGAAGTTATTTTTGATTTAGGGAAAGTAATAGCGCTCCCTCTTTTTGTAGATAAAAATCTCGCTTGTAAACTGATTATAGATGAGAGTTTTCCCATTCAGATTGAAATGAATGAGGAGTCAAATCAGCTCATTGCAGCTGCCACACTTTTTGAAATTCCACCTGGAAAATTTCGTGAAGAAGTTCTTAAAGAAGCGCTCAAAGCAAATTTTGAGATTCAAAAAGATGGATATTACCTAGCTTATATCGAAAACAAATCTAGCTTAGCACTAATCGAATGCGTAAGCCCCATTAAGCTTACAGGTGAAAAACTCGCCAAAAGACTAGAGCATATGATCACATATGCAAAACTTTGGAAAGAAGCTATTGATAATGGTAAAACCGCCCCGAACATAAAACCCATCCTTTCTGATGGAAATGATCTTCCCTTTGGAATCAAGCCTTAACATGATTGATCTAAGTAGAACTCCTCTTGCAAAAATTTGGGCTAAAATCAAAACAACAGATCATCACGGGATCAATGTTCCCTTGCTTTCGATTCATACAAAAAACAGCTGCGGATGTGGAGAAATTTATGATTTGATCCCTCTCATTAAATATCTTCAAGAAGTTGGATTCGACACGATTCAACTTCTACCACTAAATGATTCTGGATTTGACCCAAGCCCTTATAACGCTCTATCATCTCTTGCTATAAATCCAATATACCTATCCCTATCTAATCTTCCTAATATAGATTCACCTGACTTGCAAAAGCAAATTCGCTCACTGCAAAAACTCACCAAACTCAAAAGAGTTCCTTATCAAAAAATTTATCGCAAAAAGATAGCCTTTCTGCGAAATCTTTTTCAAAAAGCACCAGACCTATTACACTCATCTGAGTTTTTAACTTTTATAAAGGACAATTCCTGGCTTACAAATTACGCTATCTTCAAAGTTATCAAAGAAAAATACCCTAATCAGATGCCATCTGATCTGATGGAACCCTCTAAAACCATTTTAAAAAAACTAGCCACTATCAATGAAAAAGAAATCCTTTTTCATAGCTTTGTACAATATCTTCTATTTACGCAACTTTCTTTGGTCAAACAAATAGCTGAAAAACATCATGTACTTATCAAAGGTGATATCCCAATCTTAATTAGCCAAGATAGCGTTGAAGTATGGACTGAAAAATACCTGTTTGATACTCATTTTGAAGCAGGCGCGCCAGCTGATATGTTTAAAACTAAGGCGCAAGTTTGGGGCTTTCCCATTTTTAATTGGAAAGCCATTCAAGAAGATAATTATAACTTTTGGAAGCGTCGCCTCTCTATCGCTTCTAACTTTTATCATATTTATCGAATAGATCACGTGATTGGATTTTTTCGCATTTTTGCAATTCCAAGAGGAAAAAACGCTACGATGGGCTATTTTATTCCAAGAGATCCCAAAGCTATTATTCCCTTTGGTAAATATCACCTAGAGCAACTTATTTCCTTTTCCAATATGCTTCCTATCGCAGAGGATTTGGGCTCAGTACCAGATGGAATGCAAGATTGCCTAGAGAGCCTTGGCATATGTGGAACAAGAGTCTTTCGATGGGAAAAAGATAGAACCAAAGAAAATTTACCCTTTATCATGCCATCTGAATACACCCCGATTAGTATGACCTCTCTTTCGACTCATGATTCCCAGACTCTCACAGAATACTTTAAGAAACATTGGGTTGATGCAGAAAAATATGTAAAACTGCAAGGCTTCAAATTCAGCAAAAAACTTAACTCCCACCTGAGAAAGCAATTACTTATACAATCTCACCTAACACCTAGTATCTTTCACATCAATCTATTGCAAGAGTATTTAGCGATGTTCAAAGAGCTTACATGGAAAAACCCAAAAGATGACCGAATCAATGTTCCTGGAAAAGTATTACCTAGAAACTGGGTATATCGATACAAGAGAAATGTCGAAACAATTACAGCTCACAAAGAGTTAAAAAAACTTTTTTTAGAAATCAAATCGTGCTCTTGCAACAAGCCCAGATAAAGATAAGTTTCCATCTTGCCTTTGATAAATCAGCATATCAGGATCATCTGACATACTTCGAAGCAGTCTATTGAAATCAAGCCATAAATGCTCTTCCCAACCAAGATCAAACCCCAAATGGTATCTATCTTCAGATAATCCAAATTCTGCTCGAATACCAATTGCTAAATCAAAATTGGGTTGGATATCATAGTAATCATCTCGAAAGGTGTTTTGGTAGCTCGCTCTTGTTGCAACGTTATTTTGAATCAGTAGACTCTCTTGTTTTTTGAGATCAAATTTTCCCCATAAAAGTGCGATGTCCCCTGTTCCAAAAATGGACCAGTTTTTATTGAAGTGCCAAACCGACTCCAAGCCTGCAAGAAGACCAACTCCCCAAAATTTTTGTGACCATCTATTGCGATTAGTTTCAATTTGTCCTGGAATTCCCCGATTTTCATAAGAACCCTTTACTCGGAAATAATTCCTATTCCATGCTCCTCGAACTCCAGCAAATGGTCGAACACTAAAATATTTACTCGCGCAAAAATATCTACCAACCTGTGTATCAATTTGGTTAAATTGCAATCTCCATACAGCTTTTAGAGATGTTGCAGGCGCATCTGCGTCTCGATCCCACCAGTTAGTCAATGTCTTAGTGCCAAGTGGATTTGTAAGTACAGTTGTAAAATCATCATTAAACGGCGCAACACTTATCGAATCATCGGCCCTATTATATATGTAGGTCCAGTTCGTTGACACATCCCAGTCATCGTGACTTGTATCAACGCCAAGTGATAAGCGAAGTCCTGGATCCCAAGATCCCTTAACTCTTTCTACCCCTTTGCCAACTTGCACCACATTATTTGGAAAAAGTACATCATTTTCGAGTACTACCTCTCCCTTCGTTGCATATTCAAGCCCATTTAATCTTCCATATTGGTAAAGAAATTCAGCTGATACAAATACGCCAAACGGATCATTATTCCTGGGATCATCTGCTGTAATTAACTCTTTATCAAGGTGAGGTTTTGTCTCATATTTCTCAGGAGCTCTAGTTGTTACAGCTTCATGAATCTCTGCAAAAGCCACAGAAGTTGTAAGAAGCGTAATAAATAAAAATGGAACTCTATACTTAGTCATATTTTCACCAAATGAAAATGAATCTTTTTAATTCATGTTTATTAATTTTTTCTATAGCATTAATATTATGAAGCTACAACAAATAATTTTCATTTTTCTTCTTCTTATTACTCCTCTATTAGGAAAGCACTTGCAATCGGATCAAAAACCCTTATCCAACTTGCATCTCAATGCCCTTTTTTATAGCCTGGATCCAAGTTCGATCTCCCAAAATTTTGCTTTTTATTATCTCTATTCCAATACAGAGCAAGGTGAAAAGGCTCTCAAACAAGCCTACAATCTGATTAATAAACAAAGAGAAACAGCAGAGAGATTTATTCCTATTAAAATTCCAGCGCTAGATATGGACCGTATTATCTCAATCGCATACAAAAAACCTCGGGATAAAAAAGTGTCTCTATCGGATGATCAACTTGAAATCATCGATCATTTTTCAAATCATCTAGCTAATCGTTCACTACAGGGACATCATATATGGGAAGAAAAAGATCTTCTATCCCTTAAAGAAAGTGAAATTGATCTTGCTAGAGCATTGCTCATATATCAATTTGATAATTCTGAAGATGGGAAAAAAGCAATTTTAGAATATGAAGCTCATATTGATTTAATGACCCTTCAAATTGCTGCAAAACTTTCTAAAAACCCAACTGATCTTGAGAAAATCGAAAAAATCAATGATTTCATTTTTCATGAAATGAAATTCCGATTCCCACCTCATTCGCTTTGGGCAAAGGACGTTGACGTCTACACCTTCTTACCCTCTGTTCTAGATTCTAGAAAAGGGGTTTGTTTAGGAGTTTCTATTCTCTACTTAAGTATAGCGCAACGATTAAATCTTAACTTAGATATTGTTACACCACCAGGACACATTTATCTAGCCTATCCAACAGAAGAAGGCATTGTAAATATTGAAACAACAGCTCGTGGTATTTCAATGCCCTCAAAAACCTATCTTGGAATGAATACCATCTCGCTCCAGCAAAGAAGGCTCAAAGAAGTCATTGGACTTGCCTTTATTAACCAAGCTTCTACATTTTGGGAAGGCGAAGAATATGAAAAAGCGATTGAATTATACAATCGCGCCCTTATCTATATTCCAAATGATCCACTGACGAAGATGTTTTTAGGGTATAATTACCTTTTTGTAGACGATATCAAAAATGCGAATCAACTACTATCTGATGTAGTAGATGCAGATTTTCCCTATCTACTTCGTAAAGACACCATCCCAGAAGATTATTTAAAAGGACGAGCGAGTGTTCAAGCTATTAAAACGATTTTTTCTAAAGTGGATCAATCTCGAAAATCCATCCTAGATAAACAAGCAAAACTCAAACAGGTTGTGCAAAGATACCCAAAATTTAGAGAAGCTCTTTTTCAACTGGCTGTAACATACTTGCAACTTTCTCGTGAGCAAGAAGCTCTTGATGTTTTGAAAAAATATCAAAAACTAGATCCAAAAAATCCGACAGCGCTTTACTACCTCTCCATTTTATGCATGCAAAGATATGACTTTGAAGCTTCATGGAAGTATTTTCTTTCAGCTCAAACGCTAGCAAAACAAAAAAACCATGATCCTATTTGTTTAAAATCCCTCAATCATGGTCTGCGTCGAAAATATCCGAATCCTTATCTTTTTCACTAAAATTAAAATTTTAAGTTGCGCTCTTGCAAATTTTCCATATAATCCGAAACAGAGCCAAAACTAGGTGCATTCGATGACAAAATATATACTCAGTTTCTTACTAATTCCGTTACTACTCCAAGCAAGAACAGTATCTATAGATACAATCATGCCGCAAAACGTCCAAAAAGAGACTGGAGTAAATGAACTTACTCCCAAACAACAAACTGCGCTTGCTCTTTGGCTTGAAGATCATATCGATAAAAAAACAACCGCAAAAATTAACAAGAGTACACTCACCATCTCTCAAAACATTGACAACGGAACATACCTAATTTTAAGTGATGGAACTATGTGGCAGGTCGACCCAAGTACAAAAAACGTATCTTCTGTTTGGTTACTACCTTTCCCTGTCAAGCTTCGTAGAAGCTCTGTTAAAGCGTATCCCACACAAATCATTGATAAGAATAGCGGTGTATATGTAAACGCCCTTCGAGTCGAAAAGATGCCCTCAGGCACAATCAAAAATAAAAGTAGAAAAGATGCCTCTGCTCTGCATTAACCAGCACCATCGATTCTGCTGACACAAACTAAGAAATCACAATGTATCTAGAACCTGATAGATTGATAACTTCTTCAAACTCATAAGAATCAAAAGAAAATTTTACATCTTGTTTGGGAGTACATTCGTAAAATGCTCTAATAGAATTTTGTAAGAATTCACATTGAGAACTTTTTATATAAGAGTCCTCAAGAAGCGAATACTCATACACACAAACTGACTTGCTTGTTTCATTGCTATAAAAAACGGTTCTTGGATTTTCTACTTTTTCCCAAGCATCTTCTAAAGATTGAAGGGCCCCAAAAAAAGCCTCTTGAAAAATCTCATTGTGAAATTTTTCTGGTAGTTTTTGAAGTTCCTCTCTCCACTGAACTTCCGAAGTTATTGCAGCCACACAACCATCCGAAATTTGTTAAATATAAGAAGTATTATACTTCATTCACTTTTTCTGATCTATCGGATTATTCTAGGTTTTCCTACGGAAAAAACTCTTTAAATTGTTCTCGAAGGGCTGATGGAACAATTTCATCGATCCCTTCCTTGTCATACATGAGAAAATAACTACATGCGATCATAATTCCAAGAGGTGGGGCAATAAGCGCTACAAAAAGAGCAAGTAAACAAATCAGAGACCTTTTAAAAGAAAGGTAAGCTCCAGCATGCAAGCTTTTTATTAATGCAACTTTACCAAGAGTCATTCCAGATACAATGCTAAAAAGAACAAGTTTTGTGAAAGAAAATAAACACCAAAACACATCCCCGACAAATAGAAAGAGAAAAAAGACTCTTGCAGCTAGAGTAGAAAAAAAACGATCCTTTGTAGGCTTTTTTTTCTCTTTTTCATTTTGGAAAAGAGAATGCACTTTTTCTGCGGTTGACTCAGATGAGCTTTGACATACTTCCAAGTCTTGATTTTCGAAAAGATCGTAGATGGGCATTGGAAGTTTACCTCTTGTGTTTGATTTTATTAAAACCGTTTAGAGCCGCTATTCGATACCCTTCTGCGTACGTGGGGTAATTGAAAACTTGATCAATAAAATAGTCCATTTTTGCATTAAAGGACATGGCAACTTGTCCAATATGGATTACCTCCGTAGCCCCTCTTCCCAAAATATGAATTCCAAGAATTTCTAGAGTATCAGTGTGAAACAATATTTTAAACATTCCAATATCATTTCCCGCAATCTGATTTCTTGCAATTTCATAGTAATAAGCCCGACCAACCTCATATTGGAAGCCAAGTGATTTAAGCTCTTCTTCTGTCTTTCCACATGAAGAGATTTCAGGAATAGTATAAATTCCGATTGGAAAAAAAGTTGGAAAGTGATGTGTCTTTACACCAAAAGCGTTTCTTGCAGCAAGTCTCCCCTGTTCCATACCAGTCGATGCTAAAGATGGCCCACCAATAACGTCACCTACTGCAAAAATACTTGGGTTTGAGGTCTGAAATAACGCATTTACTGGAATATAGCCCCTTGCATTTACAGAAACATTGGCATTTTTGATTTGAAGCTCATCCACATTTGCTTCTCTTCCAAGCGCGTATAAGAGAACTTCTGAAGATACTGTAGATCCATCTTTAAACAGGATGTCTACAAAATCTCCTTTATGGAGAACTTTTTCTACTTCTTTATTTCCAATAAATTTAAGGCCAATATTTGTTAATGCATCTTGAAAATGAAGCCCAATTTCACGATCAAGTAAAGGTAACATGTGGTCTCTTTTATCAATAACAGTAACCTCTGTTCCAAGCGCTGAAAAAAAGCTTGCATACTCAGATCCAATGACACCACCACCGAGAACTGTCATTGTTTTGGGAACTTTATCAATGTTTAAAAGCCTTGTCGAATCAAGCACTCTATGATTATCAAAAGGGATACTTCCAGGGTTTCGAGGTCTAGATCCAGTAGCAATTAGAAATTTTTCCCCTCTAAGTCTATGCGTAATTTCTCCTAAATCATTGGTAACAATTATCTCTTTATTTTCTGTAAAGGAAGCTGATCCTTTCAGCAGCAATACCTTGTTTCTTGCAAATTGCCTTAAAATAAGATGCCTTTGCAGATCAAGAACTCGTTTCAACCGATAATTAAGATCAGTGATTGAAACATCAATTTTACTCTCTTCATTTCCATAAAAGCTTCTTTTATAAAAATCAGTAAGATCTAAAATAGCTTCTCTTAAGGACTTAGAGGGAATAGTACCCGAGTGAAGAGAAGCGCCACCTGGGTACTCTTCTTTTTCAATAACAATAACAGACTTTCCAAGCTTTGCAGCCTGAATTGCAGCCTTTTGTCCAGATGGGCCCGAACCTATAATAATAAAATGAGCAGAAAGCTCTTCCACACGTATCCCTTTGTTAAATAATTTTCTTACTACTTTTATCTGATTAAATCAAGTGTTGTAGAAAAACTTGGATAAGTGCTATGATTTCGCATTAAAAGTTTATTTTTAAGGACCGAATTGATATGCCAAGAAAATGCCAAGTTACTGGAAAGAAATCCATGAAAGGAAGATCGTATACCAAGCGTGGTATTGCGAAAAAGAAGAAAGGAATTGGACTTAATATCACTGGAATTACAAAACGTAGATTCCTACCAAATCTAATGAAAAAAAGATTCTGGTATGCTGAAGAAAAGCGTTTTGTATCTCTTAGACTTTCAGCAAATGCGATGAGAACCATTGAGAAAAATGGTCTTCATAGCATCATTTGCAAGATGAGAGCTGAAGGCGCAAAAGTTTAAACAATTTTCTTTTAAAAAAGTAAGACTTTCAAAAAAACAATTTAATTTTTGTTTTGCAACAGTCTTACTTTTTTTATTTTTTACACTTATATACCGCTCCTATTCTCCACCACTCCCCTCTAAAAACCATCCACGATTTTATTCCAGTGATTACAGAGTAAATCTAAAAAATGTGATCACAAAAGCTCTGTCTAAATCTACAAAATCGATCTATATACAAACGTATGATCTCAAAGATAAATCAATCATTGCAGTGCTAAATCAAAAAGCCAAGAAGGGCATTACCATATCAATTATCACAGACAAAAAACATCTCACCTACGCTAGAAAAAGACTTTCATCGAGCATCGATATCCAAAAAGGTAACTGCTCTGGACTAATGCATCAAAAGGTCCTCATTATTGACAAAAAACTCTCCTTCTTAGGCTCTCAAAACCTAACTCCTACATCCCTATCTATGCATGGTAATATTATGCTTGGCATACATGATAAGAAGCTGAGCTGCTCCCTGATACAAATGCATAGACAGATGCTTAATAAAGACAAAAACGTCGCTCGCAATCTTGGTAATATTGTCATCGATCAAGGAAAGATATATTTTCACCCAAGAAAAAATACAGATTCCATAGATGCAATCACAGACATTATTCAATCTGCAAAAAAAAGTATCAAGGTTGCCATGTTTACATTTACCCACCAAGCCCTTACTTCCTCTATAGTAAATGCTCATAACAAGGGTATAAAAACCACTGTGATCATTGATAAAAACACCACGTACGGCGCCTCAAAAAAAATCGTTAATTATCTTTTAGAAAATAAAGTCCGAACCAGAGCGTCGACAGGAGTGGAGCTTTTTCATTATAAAATGGCAGTTATCGACGATCAAACGCTGATCATGGGGTCTCTGAACTGGACAAAAGCTGGTTTTAAGAAAAATGCTGAGTTTATCATGATCTATGAACTTTCAAAGAAACAATCAAAATACTTCAAGAAACTTTGGAGGAAAATGAAATTCTCCTCCAATCAATTAGATATAAAACAAGCAGTCTAAATCAATAATTAGATGTCAGCACACCTGGCAGAAAAAGACCTGCCTCAACACCAAATGTTGCAGCGCATCTTCTAGCCTCCGGAATTGAAATATCCACTCTTCTCTGCTTTATAGGTGTAACATAATTAAAGTCTCTTGGAGGTCTACTTCTTTGCTCCATTTTACTTACCTTTGGAACATTCATGGAGAAACCTGGATACAACTCTTTATATTCAGCAACAAATTCTCTTTGGTACCAATCTTTATATTCTGTACGTAAACTTCTAAAAAACCCAGATCTAAATGTAAGTTCGCTACGAATAAGCTCCCTAGAATGTTTTCTAAGGGTTCTTTTCAAAGATTCAATCTCAGCTTGATTAGCATCTAAATAACTATCTACCTTTGAGATTTCATACCTTCTGAGATTAAGCATTGTTGCAATATTTGCTCTTAAATTTTCAACAGATGAGCAAAAAAGTTTAGCAAGTATTTTTTCCTGATCTTCTTCTGCATCTCTTAAAAGCGCAAATTTAAGTAAAAAATCGACTCCCTTAAAATGATTTGCCTGTGTTCCATTGATGGCATTTTGCGTATCTAATATTGCTTTCATCATTGCAGATTCGGTTCTTTGCGCTGATTTGATCATTTCAAAACGTTTTTGAAATACAATTCTTCGAAGAGTATTTTCTTCTTCACTACCTTCTAGATTGACACCCAGAAGCCTATCAAAATATTCATCACCTTGCTCCTCAATGGCATCCAAAATCTCAACAGCGCAATCATGATAGATTTGAAAAACACCTGCTCTCTTCTCATAGATAGTTGGCTTGATTCTATCTTCAGAAGTTTCGCGAATAATTTTTCGAATAAATCCCTTCATTGCATCTTGCACAGTAGTCTGACGTTTACTCAAGGCATTTAAACGGCCAAGCGTATAGTTTCTCAGTCTAGTTTCACCTGTCTTACCATCCATATAGGTGTCTGTTTGATTTACTTCTATTGGAAGCATAATCGTACTATTGTGGTCCATATACGAGCTGGAATACTTTAAATAGACAAATTTTTGATTTGAATCATATGTGCCGTCAGGATTTCTTGGATAAGCATATAGACATGGAAACGTGCTAGAATGCGCCGCTTGCGTGTGGATTATTTCCGTGTTATTTGGATTAGTCGAGTCTATTATTTTTACTTTTTTTCCAACTCCAATTTGATCCTCTGCTCCTTCCGCTTCAAAATGAAGTGGAACATCATAGCATGAAACCATTTGCATAAATGCTAGCTGAACACGTGTCTCCAAATGTTGCTCGATTAACTCTCGATAAGATTCAATCTTTGTTTCAGGATCAGTTAAGGTATCCCAATCTTCCTGCGATGGAACTGTATTGTGTTGAACAATAAGCTCATGATCTGTAAGCGACGGAGAATGATTTATGATTTTTTCAGGCTGTGTGTATACTATATTTCCATCCGGTTCTATTTTAAACTTCGAAAATAGTTCCTGATATCTTTTTGCTTTCCCATTACTATCTACTGATGGATCGAACAATACGCCATTATCTTTCCGCATCTCATCTGACCACTGATTATTCGCTGCTTGGGGTTGATTTAGAACAGGACCTACCATCATAACCTTCCTTGAAGACAAACGCCTTCCTAAAAACACATAATAAAGCCATAAGAGGAGTAGGAAATGATGTCATGTAGAATCATTTTTGTCAAAATTCAGGCTAAATAATTTGCAAATACTATGACTCAGACAATCTGTATTTCCCTTAGATATGATGGAACCAATTATTTGGGATTCCAAAAATGTAAAGAAGGTCCAAGTATTGAGTCTTCTTTATCAGAGGCATTCAAAAAATCGAGTTACGAACTCTCAAACTTACGAGTTGCATCTAGAACAGATCGAGGAGTGCATGCAAATGCCCAAGTCATATCTTGCGAAATCCCAAAAAATATTAACATTACAAATCTACAAAAAATTTTGAACAGTCTTCTTCCAGAAGATATTCAGATTTTATCTATTTCTAAAATTAGCCATGATTTTCACCCAAGTCTTTCTATGAAAGGTACATGCTATAAATATCGCATTTACAATGATGATTACCTCTCTCCCTTTGAGTCGCGATATTCTTGGCACATCAAAAAACCTCTTGATATTGAATCTATGATAGAAGCATCCCAATTAATCATTGGGGAAAAAGACTTCTCTTGTTTTTGTAACACTCGAGAAAATCTCCCTGACTCAAAAATTAGGACAATTTTCTCAATCGACATCGAAAATAATTCCCCTATTATTCAAATTTCAATTTGTGGAGATAATTTTTTATATAAGATGGCTCGAAATATTGTGGGCACATTATGCTACGTAGGCCTTGATAAAATAACACTTCACCAGTTAGATGAGCTGATTCTTGGTAAAGACCGAACGATGCTTGGAGTGACAGCGCCAGCTAAAGGATTATTTTTACATGAAATTTTCTATTAAAATGCATATTAAGCACTTGCTTTACACTTTTTTGCGTTCAATGATACAATAGAATATTCAAAAAAAAGGTTACTCAATGATTTCAAGAAATGATCCATGCTTTTGTGGCAGTGGAAAAAAATGGAAAAAATGCCATTACCCTGAAAAGGGAAACTCGTCCTTTGATGAACTCAAAAAACTGTATTTCAAACAATACCAGATCATCTTAAAAACGCCTGAGCAAATTGAAGGTATCAAAAGAGCCTGCAAACTAGCAGCAAAGATCCTCGATAAAGTTTGCAAAGCAGCTGTTGAAGGCGTTACCACAAATGCATTGAATGACTTAGCAATGAAGCTTCATCAAGAGGCTAATGCAAAACCTGCGCCACTAGGCTATGGTGATCCTCCATTCCCTAAAGGAATATGTACTTCATTAAATGAAGTAATTTGTCATGGGATACCCAATGATACCCCCTTAGTAAAAGGTGACATCCTCAATATCGATGTTACGTCGATTTTAGATGGATATTATGGCGATTGTTCTAGAATGGTCAAGATAGGTGAAATTACACCAGAAAAACAGTTAGTCATTGATGTTGCCTATGAATGTCTCGATCGTTCTATTGCAATTTTAAAACCTGGAGTTCTAGTCTCAGATATTGGTGAAGTAATAGAAACATATGCAACGAATAAGGGTTGCTCGGTTGTAAATGAATTTGTAGCGCATGGAGTTGGAATAGCGTTCCACGAAGCCCCTCAAATTCCTCATAACTTCAACAAAGTGAAAATACCCCTCGCTGAGGGAATGACATTTACAATTGAACCTATGATCAACGCAGGTAAACGTAAATCTACTATAGATCCAATTGATCATTGGACGGCTAGAACGATTGATGGCCTCCCAAGCGCTCAAGTTGAGCATACGGTTCTAATTACCAAGAATGGGTATGAGATTCTAACTAAGATATAGCTACCTAGAATACAGAGCGTCTGTTGTCTGCAACTCTTTTTTCTGAATATAGAGATCCCTTTCTATAGATACAATTTCTTGCTTTCGCTCCACAAGAACTTGCTTTTTTTCTGCAAAGATTTTCTGCAACTTCAAAATATTGTCCGTTTCCGTTTTTTCCTCTATTGGCAGTTTTTTGTCTTTTGCTACAAGGGATTCAATATTTTTTTTAAGTTCAGTAGCTTCCTGAAAAAGCACTTCATACTCAGATTTGAGAACCTCTTTCTTTGCTTCTAGCTCCTCTAAAGGATTTGCTTTCTCAATAGGCTCTTCCTTAGTCTCTTTTATTTCTACTGCTTGAGAAACTTTACCGACTACATTTGCATCTTGAAGCTTTTTATTTTCTTTTTCTAGAGCATCTATAAGATGGGATCTTTGAAAAGATTCAACACGCTTATAGTTTAACTTTTGCAGAGTTTCCGCAGCCGCTTTTTCTAGTTCTTGTGATCTTTTAAGCTTTTCATGAGTACTGAGTGTCTTGGTAATCAAATCTTGATTTTGTCTGTGCATTTTTTGAGATTCTACAAGTGTTGCATCGATCAACCTTTTTAACGACGCAATTTCATCTTGCTGCGCTGAAGAATGTGTTTGAAGAGTTTGAAATGAATCTTCAAGCTTATCCTTTTCAGCTTTGGAATTTGATTTTAAAGTATCAAGATTAGAAATGAGATTTGCTAGTTTTTTTTGATAACTCTCGACTCTATCAAAAAAAATCTTATCTATTTCGACAAGAGATGCCCCTGCAATGAAGGAACTTAAAAAAAGAGATAAAAACCAGCTAAGAGCCCACCCAATCGATCCAGCGCTGCCAAATACTACTTCAACACCAAAGCAAATGCATATAGATATCAATGAAACGAAAAGTCCCTTCTCTCTCCAAAAGATGGGCAAGAAAAGACTTCCTATAGCAATTATAGGAAGAGCAAATCCAGAATAGACATGAGCATTAAATCCAAGAAGAAGGGAGAGTATTAAAAGGCTTGGACCAAGTAAGACCCAAAAGAGCTCTTTTCTCTCAAAAGATTTTCCAAGAAGAAAATTATATTTTTTAATCTCTGCAAAAAGTTTTTCCATCAATCCTTCCCTATGAAAAAGAAATAAAGGTTTCAAAGAGAGTGTATATCCCTTTTTCTAGTCTATTTAAACCGAATTTTTCATTCGGCGCATGTATACCATCTGTTGCAATTCCAAACCCCATAAATACCAAATCGGCTTTTGTAGCTTCAACCAATGCTGGCGCAATGGGGATGGTGGCTCCAGTTAAAACATAATGACATGTTTCTCTGAATACTTTTTCATAAGCTCGTTTAACAATACCCACAATTTCTGCATTTACATCAGTGCGTACAGCTACGCCGCCATGGCCTCGCAATATTTCTACATCTATACCCTTTGGCATCTTTTTTTTCAAAAAGTCGCTTACGATACCGATGATTCTCTCAGGGTCTTGACCTGGAACCAAGCGAAATGAAAGTTTTGCAGTTGCGCTCGATGGAATAATTGTTTTCGATCCCTCTTTTGTGTAGCCACTATGCATTCCATTAATCTCAAAAGAGGGTCTAATCCAGTTTGATTCAAGTGGAGAATATTTTCCCTCCGATCGAACAGCTTTTATTCCAAAATCTTCTTCAAGCTCTTTGGGATCAAATTCCCAATTTAATGTCTTTTTATCTGCTTCACTCATATCAGATGTTCCATCATAAAACCCCGGAACAGCAACCGATCCATCTTCGTTAAAGCAACTTGATAATGCTTGGGTAAGGGAAATAGCTGGATTAACTATCATTCCCCCATAGGATCCTGAATGTACATCAACATTAGCGTTTTTGCAGGTAATTTCAAATGTTGTGATGCCTCTCATGCCAAGAGTAATGGCGGGTTTATTCTCTCCCCTCATATCCAAATCAACTATTAGGAGCGAATCAGCTTTGACTTCTTCTTTTTTTTCTTTAAGAATTTGATCGAGTGAAAAGCTTCCAACTTCTTCTTCCCCTTCGATTAGAATCTTAATATTACATTTTTTATCCTGACATAGATCAATATAGGCTCTAAGTGCGCACATGCTTGCAAAACATTGCCCTTTGTTATCTAAAGCTCCTCTTGCGTAAACGCAGCCATCTTTTATTGTTGGATTAAAAGGATCTGTTTTCCACAGTTCGATCGGATCTTCTGGCTGCACATCATAATGTTGATAGAGTAAGATGGTTGGTAGAGATTTATCAACAATCAGCTCACCGAAAACAATGGGATTACCCTTTGTCTCCCAAATGGAAACCTTTACTCCCATTTTTTCAAGATATTCTTTAAGCCATTTACTACAAGCAATCACTTCACCTTTATACGAAGAATCCGCACTCACACTTTTAAACTTCAAAAAAGAAAAAAAATCTTCAAGGAGAGACGCCTTGTTTTTTTTGTACCATTTTTGCGCATCTTCAAAGGATAATTTTTGCATAGAAACTCTCATAAATCCAAAAAGATCATCATAGTGATTTAGAGCTTTCCATCAAATAGATTTCTAGAAAAGAACTTCAAAAAAATTCACATAAAATGTAAATGATCATTATCCATTTTTTTGTTATCATTGAGTGAAAAGGAGGCGTTATGTTCAGAAGAATTTCTTTGTTTTTGCTTGTAAATATTTTAGTTGTATTGACGATTTCTCTTATATTGCGACTGTTCAATGTGCAACCCTATCTTACACGCCATGGACTCGACTATCAGTCTCTTTTAATTTTTTGTTTTATTTGGGGTATGGGTGGGGCTTTTATTTCACTTTTACTCTCAAAAAAAATGGCCAAGTGGCTCATGCGGGTACAAATCATCTCTAAAAACTCTACCAACATGCAGCATCAAAAACTTGTTCAAATGGTTGAAAAGCTCTCAAGAGACATTCAACTTGGAGCTATGCCAGAAGTAGGCATTTTTCCATCACAAGCTTTAAATGCATTTGCAACGGGTGCATCTAAATCCAATTCTCTTGTAGCTATATCACAAGGATTGCTTGATACAATGACTGATGGTGAACTAGAAGCTATTTTAGCACATGAAATCTCCCATATCGAAAATGGCGACATGGTAACCATGACTCTGCTTCAAGGCATTGTAAATGCCTTTGTAATGTTTTTGGCAAGAGTACTTGCATATGCCATTTCATCAAACTCAAGAAACAAAAGCTCTTCCAAATCCTTTTTAGGCTACTATGGACTTGTAATAGTTTTTGAAATTGCATTTATGATACTTGGCTCTCTGATCGTATCTGCCTTTTCCAGATTCAGAGAGTACCGCGCTGATTACGGTGGAGCGCTGCTTTCTTCAAAATCGAATATGATTAATGCTTTAAGAAAACTTGAAACAATTCCAGCAAATGGAAAACCACTTCCCAAAGCAATGAATGCCCTAATGATCTTTAATAGAAAAAGAGGTTTTGGATCTTTGTTCGCATCACATCCATCGATTGCGAATAGGATTGAGAGACTCGAAAACCAACATCTATAACAAAAATTTTACTCAGTAAAAACCTCTAACACGAAGGCTACTACACCACTTTCAAGAGCTCTTTGCTGATAATTTGGAATAGAATGATAAATTGCTAGCGCTTCTTCAAGACTTTGAGAGGTAGGAATACAATTTGCAAAGCCACAATACTCTAGCATTTCTCTATATGAATCAAAGTGAAGCCTTGCAATCACCTTGCACCTAACATCATCTGAACTGTTACTGTAATAATAAAAACGTACAACATCATTAACTTGGATCTTCTCAATTCTATTTGTACGAGGCCTTACTTCGTAGAGTTTAGAGCCTTCACGTATCTGCTCAATATATATTTTTTTAAGAGTTAGATGACGTAATGTATATAACTTGGCTTTTTTTTCTTGTGGACAGTCTTCATTAAAAGAACCTCTTCTTTTGTTAGAATTTGCTAAACCACTACTATCTTGAGTAGGGATCAATGAATTTGAAGTTACATTAGATGCCATCGCTTTCTACCTGTAACTTTCGGATATCCCAAGTAGAAAGTTCTGCTTTTGACTTGGACTTGAATGGATTATCTGGACAAGATCCTGTAATAAGCCGATTTGAATCTGTAAGGTATAGCATGGAAGAAACCCTGCCTGGAAAGCCATCTATTTGAGCAACAGACTTCTCTACCCGAAGATCGAATAATTTAACTATTCCATCATCAGCGCAACTTGCAAAGACGTTTGTAAATAAATTTTTTACTTCCCAAACTCTATTATTAACATATCTTCTTTGGACCTTACCTTTCCTGTTAACCGAAGTCTTTTGCAATGATACATCCCTTTCACTATATTCCCTGACAGATTTCATTGTTTCAAGATCATATACAACTTCAGTACCATTAAATTTAGCAGCACAGAACTTCCCAACTTTGTTATTTAGTAAAGTGATATCTGAGATAAACCTACTTTGCCTTCCTTTTGGAGAACCACCATCGCGGAGTAAGTAATGCATTTCTAAGTCCCCCTCCATATTCCAATATTGCAAATGAGGCCCCACAACAGCTATTAAATCATTATTATCAAGTTTTTCAAGACAATATACCCAGTCTCTTTCATGAGCAAAAAAAGAGCGCTCTATCTCACCTTGGTTGTAATTCCATAGTAAAATGCATCCCGCAACCCCCAATAAAAACTTAGGGTTTCCTTCTCCGGTTTCGTAATTTGGAGTCTCCTCTGAAAAGTCTACTGCGCAGAAAATACGATCATAATTTCTTACTTTACTATTTGAGTCTTCAACTTGACTTTGCGCAGACTGATATAGGAACTCCTTTACTGGATAACCCTCTGGATTCCAAATATCAATCCTTCCATCACGCGTACCAGAATCCCAAAAACCACCGTTCAATTCGAAGAGAGTTGTAATCCAGTACTCATATCCCCGCTCCCATCTTTTTACACAGTATTGGTGGTTTAAGTTAGAGTCCCAAGCCTGGATGTCCCCCCCTTTTGAGCCACTTACAAGTAAGCCATTACTAAGTTTTAGAAGGCCATGAACATCATCGTAATGGGCTTTTGTACGAGCTGCACCTTTTATTATTTCTAATTGTACAATCCCAGCAGTTTCCTGGGATGCTTCCATAGGCATATTATTATCACGGTAAGACTCTACTTGAAAAGCAGTAGTTTCGGCCTGAGTAAGTTCAATCCGTGTCTTAAGCTCTTGAAATGGAATACAATTTTTTTCATCAAGTATTGTACCATCCAAAGGACATCTATGATTAGACTCAATAAATGACGAATCAAATACATGGGAACAATCTATACAGTAAAATGGATCTGACATTCCCTCTTTTGTTCCAGTACACTTGTAACCTTCTGGAAAAGGATAAACAGCAGGGTTATTCCCCTGGCGTACAACATCCGCATATGAAAATGCTGCCATTTTTTATCACCTATTTAATTTTTTTAAATACATTCCAATCTGAATGCAATTACACCTGTTTTAAATTCCAAGACCTTATATGAAGGAAAGCTATGATAAACAGAGACTCCTTCAGATATCGTTTTGATACCTGGCAAACACTTTTCTAAACCCTCGAATTGTAACATTTCGTAAAAACTTCCATAACGAATAGCCTCCAATACTTTACACAATGCACTTTGTAATCCAGATTTGTCTTTAAATAAAATCTCATCATCTTTGCCAATCTGTGTATGTTTATCTCTAAAAAGGCGAGCCTCAATGCTTTTTTTGCCGGATAAAACATCTAGGAGATACTTTGATTGCAAATTCATTTTATAGTAATCTTGTTTTTCTTGTAACATTACGAATACTCTTTCAAATATTATATAATAGGCTTAATTTGAATTGCAACAACCCCAGATTTAGCTGCTCTTTCATTATATCCTCGAATTCTATCATAGACTTCCACGCCTTTTTCCAAGTCATCCACATCTGTTAAACAATTACTAACTCCTTCAGCAGCAAGCATTTCCCTAAAGGATTTATAAGTTCGTATTGCAATAATTTCGCAGTTAACCCCTCGAGGGTCTCGATTGTTAAAAAATTGAAGATTGTCTCCTGCTCTTAGTTTTAATACAAAACCCGAGTTTATTCTTCCTTCAATCCTTTTGCCATGAAACTTTATTTGATTTAAGTACTTTGCCATCAGTGTAACTCTGTGTTGCCTCGGTTGAGAATTCATACGAACGAGAGTTGACATAGATCCTTTTGGTGCGAATTTATCACTTCGATTAGAAGTTAATTCCGAAGATTGTCTCCTAACCCTTCTGTCATCTCCTTTATAGTCATTTGTTCTTGCCCGTTTTACTTTACGCTCAATCTCTGAAGTGTCTGGTTCTAGTGCCCTTTTAGATTTTTTTTTACCTAATTCTCTTCTATAAGTTAAATGACTGCATTCAGTACTCTCATCGCTATCACAATAGAAGCTTTCTGCAACAAGAATCGTTTTTGCAACTTCATCAAGAGCACTTATGCTTATTTCTACAATTCTTTTTTCTTCACGTTTAGCTATTTTATAAATCCTTTTAAAAAGGTTCTGTATGTCTGCCTTCAAAGGATCATTGGCAAAAAAAGTAATATCTTCAACTTTTAAAATTAATCCGTCGCCAATGCGGTAAATAAAAAAGGAATTAAGGCAACCCTTTTTGGAATTAAGGCAACCCTTTTTAATGAACAAATCACACTTAACATCTTTCCTATCTAGAAGTGCAGAAACCATAGCATCTAACACCCTTTGATCTAATCTGGAAGTCTCTCTATATTTCCCTACAACTTCAGCTGCATGTGTGCTACCCTCAATAATCTTTTCTAATTCATACTGCTCAACAGAATTTCTATTATTTATAATTGCCATTCAATTATCCTTTTTATTTAAAGTTTTTACTTTTGTTTTATTAAATATTTAAGTCATATATTCTAAGCTGTACATCTGATGTCAATCCCTCATCAGCATCTCCGACTCCTGCAGCAAGCTTATTTGGACCAATCTTTAATAGGGAGTGTATAGGTCCATTTCCAGAAGGAATTTCACGAATCATATCAGGTGAACGAACATCCCAAAACTTAATCAAAGCATCGTCTCCACCTGTAACGAAATACCCTTCTTCAATCTTTGCTACATCCCATATACGACCCACATGTGCATTCCAATCATGCGTTACTTGTTGCTCCATTAAATCAAATACTTTTACTGACCCCTTAAAATCTGTAGTTGCATAACTCCCATTTCCAATATTACCTAAAGCAGAAATAAATGGGCGTTGACGTTTTTTTCCACGGCGTTTTTTTAACATTGGTTCAGAGATGAGCTCTTCTCTTTTGATCCATTCATCACCAACTTTTCTCCAAAGGTCAACAACACAACCAGTTACAGCAAGTAAAGTTTTTGGATTCACATACTCAATTGCATAAACCCAGTCATTTTTAGAAGATTGACCAACACTAGTCGTTCTGGATTGCATGAAACTATATTCGCTAAAAATGGTAGGATATCCTATTGTAAGAGTGGGCTCTGATCCATCAGGTGAAAAAGCCAAGCAAGTAACTCTTTTTTGATTTTCAGGAAGACTGACATGAGGTGTATTAGGTTGTTTAGCTAAAACTTGTCTTGAAAATCCATCCTTAAAGAGTTCTATTGTACCATCTCTTCGTCCCACTGCAACGTAGCCATGCTCGTTTGCTGCCATAGCTGTTACCCAACTTCTATCACTCTCTAAGCTGAGTTCCACATCAACTATTTCCTCAACTTTCGTTCCAAATTCATCCCATAGAGTAACACAATTGTCAGCTGACCCAGAAACAAATCTGCCGTCTTGAACATTGACCATGGAGTGGAATCTATTTCTATGTGCAGAGTGAACAATAACACTTGGTGTTTCAAAGTCGTCTCCTGTGCGCAGCACTTTATAAGAAGATGATTTCTGGGATATCCTTCCGTCTGGAGTAGGCATATGAAGTAAATACTCAGTAACACCACCTATATATTTATCTTGCATTTCATCAATGATTTGAAAACCCTTCTTTTGAAAAAATGCTAATGAATCTTTTTTTGTTTCACTAACTGTCACATGTATTCCGTCTTGTTTTAAATCTAGGGCGTGAACCTCTTGAAATAAGTAGTTTATAAGAGCAGAGCCGAGGCCCCTCCCAGAATTTTCAGCAGAGTGGTCTACAAACAAAGATTTTATTTCAACACTATTTAAAGCACCTTTATCTGCAAACTCATTAGAAAGTATCGTTTTAAAGACCAAAACAGCTACTGGCTTTTCACCTTCATATAAAAGATGAGCGACTCGGTCTTCCCCCAAAGCAATTTTAGCGAGCGCATCATCTTGCGGTCCATACAGTGGAACTAGAATTCTATTGAAAATTTCTGTCAAATCTTGAAACCTATCAGAACCTGGATCTACCAAATGGAAAACTCGCTTAGATGATTGAGGCTCATTAAATTTTGAAGCCTCTATCTGAAAACTTGGGCCGCTGTAGCTCGGATTTTCAATTTTTGTCCGTATATCCATGACCTGCTCATTTGTGAGCTGAACCTCTTGGATATTAATCACAGTCCCTTTCTGCCAAGCTTGAAAAACTGCGTCTGGAACTTCTAATATTGGATTTCCATAGATTGTGAGTCTTTTAAGAGATTGAACTTCAAACAACCAACTTGGAAAAGCAGTTAATCCACAATTTTCTAGGTCTAATAATTTGAGCCTAAGATTTTTCAGACAGTCTGGAATTTCAGATATTGAAGGATTAGAACAAAAGTCAATACACTCTAAGTTTGGTAGCAAGCTAAGCTCTTGGGGTATCTCTTCTAACATATTATCCATAAAACTTATGCTTTCAAGCGAAATGAGATTCCCAATCTGAGGTGGAATTTTTTTAAAAGTATTCCCAATTACATAAAGTCCTTTAAGGTTTTGAAGTCTATACAAACTTTCAGGGAATTCTTTGATTCTATTATCACTAATTTGCAATATAGTTAGTTGAGGTAGTTTATCAAAAACATCTGGAAGTGAATCCAAATATAGACCAGTTAAATCAAGTTCAGTTCGATTATCCCGAATGCAAGCTTCAATTCTCATAGCAGCATCAGTTCTCTTTTCTGGTCGATCTCCAGAATTAACCCAACATTGCAACTCAGGTATTCCTTCGTAAACGGAAATTACAGAATCCCTTCCGATAGCAGCTATAGCCATTTTCTAACCTTTGTGTGAATTTTTAATTGAGATCGGGATTTTCACATGCATGTTAATATTTCGTAAAGAAAATATTCAATAAACATTAAGAGAGCGGCATATTGAGCTCTAAGTAGTGGCGGCACATTCTCTTACTCAAAAGCTAAAGAAGAATTGAGTTAACCAAATAAACAAAAAAATATCTCACAAGATAGTCTAGGTATTGTCAGTAAAAAATGATCCATTTGACTGAGCCCTGAAAGTTAAAGACAGAACATAAATATTATTTATAGTTTTACTCTTCTAAACTTTGAAGCCTTTTTTTTCGACATTTGAAGTCGAACAGTTCTATATTATTTCTTTCAGTTTGGAAGCTCGCAAATAAATTTTTATCCATCAGGTTCACACAATTTACAGGAATTTTATTTACTTCAGATCCCGTGTATTTACAATAAACCGTGTTATCTGAACTCAAAAGGAATCGGTTTGTTTCTCTAAAATTGTAACTATATATTCCAGCCACATTGGCTTTTAAAAGTAATTGGAAAGTCTCTTTGCGTATAACATCTACAGATAAGTCATTTAACAACTGAATTGTTTCACTAGAGATATAACAATGATCACAACACGAAAGACTTTCGTAGTTCATTTCAAGAGTATGTCGATCCCATGACCTAAGTGTTATTTTTCCAGATTGATGAGTGAATGCTACAACAAGCTGGTTCGCATCAACACTGACATGATACTCAGGGTTATCATAATCATATCTTGTCTGCACTCGAGTATCCTGATCGTTGCATAAGATTTCATAGTCAAAATTTTTCGGGGCGAAAGCTATCACTTTTCCATCTGAGAAAACACATACAATTTTTTCGGAGCAGACACAGACAAACTCAATTATAGTGTCAAATTGATGTATTATATTTTCTTCCAAATCTTTTTGAAAAACCTGAATGGAAGGTTCTCCATATCTATCACCCCTTGAATAGCTCACGATATAATTTTCCATTGACATCACTTGATCAACGTAGGTAAGTGACGTCTCAGGCAACAAATGAATCATTTTTAGAGAACCTAGACTCCATATTGATACAGGGAGAACCTTATGCCATATAGGTGCACCACATACAAGAATATCACCGTTAATCATAAATTCACATTGGTGCCCTGGAACTTCAAAGGTGGAAGAGCAAAGTATTTCTCCTGTTCCCTTTTCAATCTGTACTAGGCATCCTCCAGACTCAGCTACCGTGTTAAAGTCAGGTTTGTGAAAGATTAGAAATTCTCCATGAGACACAACACTAGAGTCAATTTGGGATTCCCATAACAACTCTGGTGATCCTTTTTTAAAAACAACCAAGTAGCTAATGTTATATCTATTGTAATCATACAAGTGAAATATGTCCAAATCTGGATCTGCAATCATCTTAGTGACTAAACTGCTTCGATCTCGTTTATATTCAGAAAAATCTAATTGATAAAGCTGAGTTCCGGTTCGAGGCTCATACACGATCGGACCGATTGGATCATCAATCACTACAAATTCATCAGAAATACTTATAATACTGTCTGATGTCTTAGGAAATGATTGTACCCTATATTCCCCACTTTCTACACCCTTTAACATCTCATGATTTTGAACATATTGTAATCGAAAAGATACATTTGGCTCAGATGGAAACTCAGAAAAATCCTCTTGATTCAGTTTTCTCCAAAGTGGCTCATCATTTGAAATATTGTAAAGTCGCTTCGAAACGTGAGAACAAGCTATGAGATCTTTAACATTCAATCTGGCAAAAACATCCGTTAAAAGTTCATCAGGCAACAATTCAAGATAATTTTCATGTGTTGTTGCTTCATTTTCACTTTTCACACCTGAAACTGGCATAAATCCACCCTATACAAAAAATGCAAGTACAGTACTTTAAAGAAGCATTTTTAAATAGTTTAAAGCTTCAGAATTAGTCTTGATATTCTAAACTGGCATATGAAAGCCCATCTTTAATAACTTCTCGATACGGAAGACGTGAACTAATACTATGATTCTGATCATATGTAATTAAGTAAAAGTTACGTGGAGGCAAAGTAATTTTTTTCAAGTCAAGGGTTTGCAGGACAAAACTTCCCGAAGATTCAAATAATAGTGCTAAGCTCGTTTGTTTCTGCAAAAATTCATCCGTGAAATTTTTCTTTTTTTCATATATCTTTTCATTTGGGATTAGATCTATTTGTTCCCAAACTCCTCGAAGCATTTCTCGAGTAAGTGTTGATCTTTTTGCATATTTTCCACTAGCACCCATTTCTTCTTCGTACAAAATAGGCTCTGAAAAACAATCATCATCGGATGAATATACGTATAATGCAAAAAAACGAAAAGGGATCCTGATTTCATCTGGAGACTTTTCTTCGTCTAATGACATAATAAATTTGCCGCAACCTTCGAAAAGCACTCTCGAATTTGTACCCTCTGGTTTAAGAAAATTTAAAGATAAAGCAGCCATTTTTCTCCAAAGTTATTTTGTGTGTTCTAAATCTAGCTGATCGATAAATTCACTTAAATAGTTTTTTAGGACTGTACGAAAAAATTTCTGTTAGGATTCAACGTTTTGATACTTAGATGTAACGAGCAACTTTTGCAATGAGATGAGTTTGTTATTTCGAAAAGCACAACTCTTCTCAGCCTTTAACATCGATGACAGGGATTCATTGGATTGTGAGGAGGTTACAATAAAATCAACTAACGAAAAGGAAGAAATCATCGAGACAAAAGAATCATCAACTTTTCCTTCTATATGCAAAAGAATCATATTGTGATCTCCTTTCAAATTTTCTAAAGAGCGATAAAAACAACTGTTAAGTACAACTCCCGACGCAACACTTAGTATTGAGAAATTTTTTCCGTTTAATGCCTGTTTCAAAAGAGGCAAGTGATCATCATCAAAAACTTTTGATTCTTTTATAAGTAACTCAGATGCAATCTCAGATAGTGTAATAGCAGCGCATCCAAGCCTTTCAATAGCAAGTCCTGCTGCAATATTTGCAAGCTCCACTCCAAAATTAAGGGGCAGCTTATTCCCCAAACACATAGTAAGAATCGCAAGAACTGTATCACCAGCTCCTGTTACATCAATTACATCTTTATGATGCACTGCAAAATCAGATCTCTTTTTGTGTTCAAAAAGAGAAATTCCATCTGCTGATCGAGTAATGACTAAATTTTGAGCGTTTGAAACAGCAAGCAATCTTTTTGCAACCTCATTAAGACATGAACCAACACTCATATTTGCAGCTAAAAGAGCTTCTTTCAGGTTAGGAGTTATGAGCGTGGCATTTTTGTAATAAGTAAAATCTTCTTGCTTTGGATCCACAAGAGTTGGAATGCCATGTTTGTTAGCGCTTGAGATGATATATTCCAGTAATGATTTTGTAAGTAATCCTTTTTTGTAATCAGAAATTGCAATCACATCAATACTCGGTATTACTTGATCAAAGTAACCTTTGAGTATTGATTCAGTACTCTCATCAATAATACATACCTCTTCTTCATCAATGCGTAAAACCTGCTGAGAAGATGCTATCATTCGATTTTTTACTGGGGTCGGAACATTGTCTACTGTAAAAATCCCATCTGTAATTATTCCCTCTTTGTTGAATTCTTTGAGAAGAGTTTTTCCTGAGGGATCATTACCAACAGTTCCCATTGCGTAACACGTACATCCAAGAGCTTTCAGGTTAAGTAATACATTTCCTGAGCCACCAAGCTTTTGATCGCGAGATTTCACATGAAAGACCGGAACTGGGGCTTCTGGAGAAATTCG
This sequence comes from Chlamydiota bacterium, assembly GCA_021772245.1. Lineage (GTDB taxonomy): Bacteria > Chlamydiota > Chlamydiia > Chlamydiales > Simkaniaceae > JAJFMG01. The sequence continues at coordinate 29,121 of JAJFMH010000076.1, forward strand.
AGATACATCACCATGTATATATACATCGAGCATCAAGTCACCTATAACAAGAACGTTAACCGGCTTTATTTTTCCAAACAAAGAAGATTTTACCACTTTTTATCCTTTAGGTAGTAATTTTGAACAGTATCTGTGACAGCGTCTTTAAGAGAGTGAATTTTAGGTATTTCTAAGCCATTTTTCTTAAGCATTTTATGATACTTGGATAGATCTGCCTGCGTATGATTTTGATAATTTTTCTCTAAATCTTTAGGCATTGGAACATATTCAATATTTTCTTTTTTTCCATTTGCTGCAAAGGTTGCTTTAGCAAGCTCATTCCAGGTATGCGCTTTTCCGCTCCCAACATTGAAAATACCATGTAGATCATTTTCTAAAAATGAACATGTTATTGCAACTGCGTCTTTAACATAGAAAAAGTCTCTTTCTTGGTCACCATCTTTATATCTCTTATCATTGGATTTAAAGAGCCTAACTAATCCATCTTTTTGAATAGCGTTTGTCATATGATAAACCATTGAGGCCATACGCCCTTTGTGGTTTTCATTTGGTCCAAAGATATTAAAATACTTTAACCCAACTACTTGATCTAAGACATTTTGTCTAAGAAGCCATAGATCAAACATGTGCTTCGAAAAGCCATAAATATTGAGTGGCGTATAGGAATCTAATAACTCGTGTTCATCTGAAAAACCAAGAGAGCCATCTCCATATGTTGCGGCAGATGATGCGTAGATAAAACGAATCTTATTTTTGAGAGCATATTCTGCAAGCTCAACAGAGTAGCGATAATTTGTATCCATAAAGTAGTCACCATCTACTTCTGTAGTATCAGAGCAGGCTCCCAGATGAATAATAGCTTCTACTTCAGACTCTCTTCCTCCTAAAAAATCCATAAGTTCATGTTGAGAAATAAAATCTACAAATTTTTTATTAGTAAGATTTTTCCATCTAAGGTCCATACCGAAGTCATCAACAAGAAGTAAATTAGAAAACCCTTTCTCATTTAAATAAGAGACAACACCTGATCCAATAAATCCTGCAGCTCCTGTTATAATGATTAATTGATCGTCGTAGAGTTTATTTTCCATGGACTACTTCCTTTTGTTCGTACCAACAGGTAGGGTTTCTGTATAATGGGTTTACTCTATAGAATTCCACACCTTCTAAATGCGGACAAGAAATATTCCCAAAACACATAAAGCAAGTGCCAGATCCTGTCATGCAAACCGATGAAAAACCTAGATCTTCAAGATTCTTTTTGATCTCTTGTAATTTTGGTAAAATCTTAAATGCGGCAGGCTCTAACTGATTTACAAATCCAGCGCTCTGATTTTGAATCTCATCTAACAATACATGATCATCTTCTCTAGTTGAATGGCTTGGAATGCATTTTTTAAAAACACCTCTTGTTGCGAGGCTCAAATTTTTAGGTTTTGCAATCCAAAATGAATTGATTTGAAAATTTGACAGATTTTCTATAATTTCTCCAAAACCACTTGCAAAAGCTATACCTTCTGAGAAAAAAAAGGGGACATCTGCTCCTAGCTCTTCCCCCATTTTCATGAGTGCGGATATGCTAAAGGGATTGTCATTGATTTGATTTAAAGCAAAAAGAGTTGTAGCTGCGTTACTACTTCCTCCCCCGAGCCCTGATTGGATAGGAATATGTTTATGAAGAATGATTCTATATTTATTGTAATCTCTTGCACTGCATCGAAAACAGTCAAGTGCTCGAAGAACTAGATTAGTAGAATCATCAGGAATGTTTTGCTCTCCTATTACCTCAAAGGAATCTTCCCTTGCGGTAGTTATCTCCAAGTAATCAAACAGGTCAACTGCTTGCATAAGAGATCGAATCTCATGCAAGCCATCATCTCTTTTTTTGATAACCTTAAAAAAAAGGTTCACTTTAGCAGGAGAGCAAAATACATTTAGGTTAAAAGTCATTTAAGGAGCCTAAGCTTCTGAATCTTCTTGTCCTTCTTCGCTTTGTTCCTGAGCATTCTCATCTTCACTAACAACTTCCACTTTTTGAGGAATAAAACCACCTTCTGGTTTTATATGAAGTTGAACTCTTGCCGGAACATCTTCTTTTAGCTTCAGATGAATTGTATACTCTCCAACTCGCTTGATTGACTGCTTCAAAACAATGTTCTTTTTTGTAAGCTCGAATCCTGCATCTGTTAACAATGTAAGAATGTCTGCAACAGACACTGAACCATACATATGACCTTCATGATCTACTTTTACATCCACTGAAAAGACTTTGTCTTTCAATACAGCAGAAAGCTTTTCAGCATCGCTTTTATCAACAAGAGCTTGCTTATTTCGCTCTTCTTGCAATCTTTCTCTCATTTTGATGGTATGCTTTCCAGCAACAACCGCAAGAGACTTTGGGAAAAGATAATTTCTAGAAAAGCCTGGTTTTACTTTTACTAGATCACCCTTTCTACCGACATGCTCTACATCTTCTAATAATAGTAGCTGATTATCCATAAATTTTATTTCCTTTTACTTTGTATTTCTATTAATCCTCTGCGACAAATGGAAGTAGTCCAATGTGTCTTGCTCTTTTGATGGCAGTTGCTAAGAGCTTTTGGTGAAAATAAGAAACACCTGTAATTCTTCTTGGTAAAATTTTTCCACGCTCTGTTATAAATTGCACTAGCGTGTCGATATCTTTATAATCTATGTATTTAGTTCCAAGAGCTGTGAAAGGACATTTTTTCTTTTTCCTAAACCCAGGTTTTGGTCTAAATTTTCTTTCTTGACGATCTTCCATGTTAAACACCTCTTTTAATTCTTAGTCTTCTTCTTTTAATGGCTTAAATTCAATTTTTTCCATCACTTCATTGGTTCTAAGTGTGAAAAATCGAATTAAATCCTCATTGAGGTGATATTCTTTCCAGATTTCTTTTACCTCTAGTGGTGGCAGCGTGAAATATAGAAGGTAGTAGTAGCCTTGACGGAAGCCATTGATTTCATATGCTAATTTTTTTCTTCCCTGGTCGTGAATCTTTTTAATTTCACCACCACGATTTTCAATACCTGAAGTAATGCGCTCGAGGGCTTTACCTGTAGCATCTTCACTTAAGGAGGCATTGATGATATACATTCCTTCGAAAAGGTGCTGTTTTCCCTTTTCCATAATTATTCTCCTGAGTTTTTTTCTTGAATCCACTGCACCACCCAATCTGCGCTTTTATTTGCGATCTCGGGTAACAGTTTTTTTTCTTCTTCTTTAAAATTTCCTAAAACGTGATCAGTAAGATCAAAGCAATCTCCTTCTCCAATTCCAATTTTTAGTCTTGGATACTCATTACTACCAAGGTGGTGTTCGATGTCTTTTAAACCATTGTGACCACCAGCCGATCCTTTCTCTCGATATCTAAGCTCTCCAAAAGGCAAGTAGATATCATCACATACAACTAAAACTTGCTTTGCTGTAAGCTTGAAAAACTGCATACATTTTTGTACTGATTTTCCAGACAAATTCATATAAGTTACAGGCTTCAACAAATATACTTTCTTCCCAGACTTTGAGCCTTTCGCAAAAAAACCTTCCAAATCACTTTTTTTAGAAAAAGTAATTCCAAGCTTGTTTGCGAGCTCATCTAAAACAATAAAGCCCATGTTATGCCTGGTAGTTGTATATTTGGTTCCTGGATTTCCAAGACCTACGATTAAAAGCGTATCTTCCATGCTGCTTATCGCCTTGCGATAACTCCTACAACCTCTTTTTCACTTACAAGAGATTTCACATTGCTATCCATTGCAATATCTCTTACACGAATAGATTGACCAAGTTTTAGTTTTGATACATTAATACCAAAACTTGTAGGCATATTTTTCGGTAGACAACTCACCTTTATATGGCGAATGACTTCTCTTAAAAAACCACCAAGTTTAATCCCTTCACAATCAGCAACTCCTTTGTACACAACAGGAACCTTTACACTGATTGGTTTCTTATCATCAAGTGGCATAAAATCAATATGCTCTACTTGATACGTTGTGCGATGGTACTGAATATCTTTTACAAGCGCCTTTCTAGAAGTCTTACCTTCCGTCAGTTCAAACACCGTTGTAGGCAAAAAGCCTTTCTCTAGTCTTCTGATAACTGCAGCAAATTCTTTGCCATCGATTGTAATAAGCTCACCTTTTCCATTATCTTGGTAGATAACTGCAGGGATATCTTTTTCCCTTCTTATTTTGGTAAGTTCGCTTTTTTTCTCACCTAAACGTTTAGAAATAGAAAGTTTCATCTTTTCTTACCCTTTTTATTTAACAAAATATATTTTCCAAAAGTAGCGGTTGAAACCGCAAATTAAAGAGATTTACAAAGCGAGCTAATTGATTTTGCACGAGCAATCGAATCGATTGCATTTGCAAAGAGCTTCGCAATGGATACGACATGAATATTTTTCATATCGCAATCTTTGGGCAAAGGAATGGAATTTGTGACAAAAAGAGAATCGATACTTGAATGATCAATTATACTTTTATCAAAAAGTCCATGAGAGACTGCAACAACTACTTTTTTAGCACCTGATTTCTTACAAAAATCAGAAGCACTTTTAAGTGTTTTTGCAGTAGAGCAAATGTCATCTACTAAAATAACATCTTGCCCCTCTATCTCGCCTATTAAGGCGTTTACTTGAACTTCATTTGCATTAACACGCCGTTTATCAATTACCGCTAAATCTAGACCAAGATCAAGAGCTAACGCTCTTGCAAGTCTAATGCTTCCGATATCTGGCGAAACCACTATAGGGTTTTTAAGTTGCATTTGCTTAAATTTATCAGCAAATACAACCCTTGCGTACAAATTATCGACCGGAACATCAAAAAAGCCCTGAATTTGATCTGCATGCAGATCCATTGTCAGAACTCTCGAAACGCCTGCTTTTTCAAGCAGGTTAGCAACAAGTTTTGCTGTTATCGGGACTCTTCCCTTTTCTTTTCGGTCTTGCCTAGAATACCCATAATAGGGCATCACAGCAGTGATACTTTTTGCCGATGCTCTTTTCATGGCATCGATAAGTATCAAAAGTTCCATGAGATAGAGGTTAGGTTCTCTTGCTATACTTTGCAGTATAAACACTTCCTTGCCGCGGACATTCTCTAAAATTTGAACGCCTATCTCACCATCTGGAAATTTTTCAATTTGAACATCACCAAGTTTTATATTTAAGTCTTTTGCTATTTCCTTTGAAAGTTCAGGATGAGATGTCCCTGAGAACAATACAAAAGAATCTGCTTCAGTCATAAAAACTTCGATTTCAAATTATTTATTTGGGGTGGAAGGGATCGAACCTCCGAATGGCGATACCAAAAACCGCTGCCTTACCACTTGGCGACACCCCACCATGTAATAAATGAGTAAAATAGCAATTTTACTCATTTATATTCAAGCAAGAATAGCTAGTTTTTACATATTGCTATCCATAAGCCATGATTAAGAACTCTTGGCACCCAATGAAAGGTGTTAGCGCCTTTAAGTTTAGGCATAAGAACTAGATCTTTCGTGTAGTTTACGCAGAAATAATTTGAACAATTTACAAGTAAAGCTATTACAGATCAAAAAAAACCTAGCGAAGTAAATTTCCACCTGCAGGATAAACTACAGTAGGATCCTTGAAAGTACATCTGAACATTCCTCTTGAGGCATGCTAAAATTATATATACGGCTTTTTGCTTCTTGGTGTGACGCCACAACATTTTTAAGAAAATCATAATTTGAAATATCGAGGTTTCAACAGGAGAGGTTAATAAGTAGTCATGTCTCTCTGTAACAATGTATTTAATTTCAGACCGCCTTACCTCTGTATCAGTATTACAGTATAAGTATTCCCATTTTCTGGTAATGCAAATTAAGTAAACCAACAAATTTTACCTGTTTATCTTCCAAGACTGTGTGCTTATTTGATTAGCAAGCTGCTTCTTTTAGAAAATGTTTCTGGAGTCTATGAATCAGGCAACATAATCCAAACACAAAACATTCCTTCTAACCGAAAATTCTAACGATTCGATTTTCTATAAAAATCCATAAAGTTATCGACCGCATCAATACATATACTAGTGCTGATTTTAGAAATCGCTGAAACTAAATTTCTTTCACCTAACCACTTTTTTGATCTATAAAAATCAAGCTTTTCTAGCAATCCACTCGTGTCAGTAATACAAAGTGTTAAGCTAGTTTGCATCCTAAAAACTCACAATATAAATTAGTTTCTCATCAAACCGCTCCTAATATCAGAGCTCTAATTTTGGAAAATAAATGTGCTTAAATTTAAAAACTAAATAAAAGGTTCTCTGAAAATACCAAGAAATGCTAGGCTTGCGATGGTTTGCTACAAATGTTTTTGTTGCAATTGAATAAAATTTAGAGAGGACATACCCATGTGTGAGAATTGTTGGAATGCAGATAGCCGAGAGCAAGCTTTAAAAAGAGCTGACTGTGACGGAAATTTAGTTCCCTTTTTAACGATGGCACAGCTAAAGGATAGACTTTACCTGGAATGGAAAGAAAAAAATCAGACTTCTTTTCGAATTTATAAAGAAGCCGTTTTCAATCCCCCTGAAGGTGACTATTCATGGCAAGCAATGCAAAATAGTGATGTATGCCTGAACATCAAATTTTTATAAGAGTCGTTTAATTTCGATTTTTTTTTCTTGACTTTACTCCTTTTTCAACTATTTATCTAAAGTTAAAAAAGGAGTTTTTTTTACATGCAAATTATTCACATTACCTCTGAATTTGCTCCCCTTGCTAAAGAAGGAGGACTCGGAGATGTCGTTTATGGCCTTACGAAGCAACTTGCGAAACAAGTTCCTAATACATCTGTTATTCTTCCAAAATATCCATATCTAACAAAAAAAAAGCTTTCTGGATTTAAGATCTGTAAAAAAACACCTCTTTTCAATGCTTTTGTAAAACTACACGAAGGAATTACCATTTACTTAATTGAGCCCAAACAAAGAGGGTACTTTTTACAAAAGGGAATTTATGGCGGAAAAAAAGAATTTGAGCGATTTTGGAATTTTTGTGTATGCGCATCCAAATTTTTGGAAACTCACCTGTTAGAGAAAACGTCTATTAAAACGATTATTCATGTACATGATTGGGTAACAGCGCCCCTTCTAAATATGATAAAGCTAAAAAAATCAAACACATCCGTACTTACGATCCACAACATGCAGCATCAAGGCTCAATTACTAATACTCAATTTCGATCTATCAAAAATCAACAAGACCTTTATACACCAGCCTCTCTGCAAGACCCTCATATTAAAAATAGAGTTAACTTACTACATAGCGGCATTCTTTTAGCAGATATTGTGACAACTGTATCACCAAATTATATGAAGGAAATACAAACAAAGCCTCATGGATTTGGTTTAGATGGCGTTCTCAGAAAAAACAAATCGAAGCTTCATGGGATATTAAATGGCATCGATAGTGAGTATTGGAATCCAAAAAAAGATCTTTTTCTATCACATGTTTTTTCTAGCTCCTCTTCAATTAATAAGGACAAAGAGAAAAATCTAAATGCCCTTAAGAAAAAATTTCCAGATCTAGAGTTAAAACGTCCTTTAATTTCCTGCATTACTCGTCTTGTCTCACAAAAAGGTCCCGAGTTAATTAAAGAAGGTGCAATATTTGCACAAAAAAATAATACCTCTTTCTTTCTTCTTGCATCTACACCCGACCCAAAACTAAAAGTAGAGTTTCATAAGCTTAAAAAACAGTTAGAAAGCAAGGGCTCATCATCGCAGTTCCAATTTGAATTTGATGAAGAGCTTGCACATTTACTGTATGCAGCCTCAGATATTATGCTTATCCCCTCACTATTTGAACCATGTGGACTTACGCAACTTATCAGCATGAAATATGGTACAATTCCAATCGCCCATAGAGTCGGCGGACTGTGCGATACAATTATAAATGAAAAAAATGGTTTTTTATTTAATAAACCCACAAAAGAAGTTTTTCTAAAAACATTGCAAAAGGCCGTCAACTGTTTTGAAAATGAAAAAAGCAGTTGGAAACAATTACAACTTAATGGAATCAAGAGCGATTTCTCTTGGAACAAATCAGCTAGCAAATACCTACAACTTTACCGAAAATCAAGGTGAAATTTTGCTCTTACTCCAAGTTTCACGCAGAAGTGATTTGTTCGCATACAAGTACTCTACTCCAGAAAAAATAGTGTAAATGGCAGCAAGCAACACCATATAAAAGCTAATATCTCTAAAGGCTGTTAGAGATAGCGCGCCATATGAATAGGGAATCATAAGTATTAATATTGCAAGCACAACAATACCCTGGATTACAGTCTTTATTTTACCACTTTTTCTAGCAGCTAAGGCAATCCCACGTAATCCACAAATAATTCGAAGTGTATTGATCATCGCTTCTCTATATATAAATATAAAAATCAATAAAATGGGTAATTGCACTGCCCCTTGAGTAAATGTGATAAGTACAGTAATTCTAGCAACAGAATCTGCCATCGGATCTAAGATTTTACCAAGGTCAGTCACCATATTCCATTTTCTTGCGATATACCCATCAAAAAAATCAGAAAGATCAGATATTACCACTAAACCAATTAATATAAAGGGCAATAGAGTTGCCTCTATCCCAAGAGCTCTATGATATAAGTATAGAACAAGAAAAATAGGACAAATAAAAAGTCTGCTTAATGTTAAAATCAAAGGTAATTTCACAAATGAACCTACGTTATTTTTCTATTCCGATTTAGTATGACATGCAAGTGTCAAGTCTCGTCTCACAGTAAAGGATCACAAAAAATTTAGAAAGTTTTTTTTCTACTCTTTGATCAAAGCAAGTTGCCCACAAGCCGCGGCAATATCCTTGCCCTTTGTATATCTCCATGTAGTTCTGATGCCAAGTCCGACAAGGGTCGCTCTAAAACTTTCAATAACATCACTACTCGGTCTTGATAAATTTAACCCTTGCACTGGGTTATAAGGAATTAAATTGACTGTGCACTGCTCTTTTCTTAAGAGCTTTGCGAGTTCGATTGCATCTTGTTTAGAATCATTGATGTCCTTAATCAAGATATACTCATATGTAACATCTCTTTTCGTTTCCTTAGAGTACTTTTTAATCGCTTCAAGAATATCTTCTAAAAGATATTTCCTGGCGTAAGGGATGATTTTTTTTCTGAGCTTTTGATTTGCAGCGTGAAGCGAAAGAACAAGACTTACTTTAAAGTCTTCTTTTTCAAGTCTTTCAATACCCTCAATAACACCAACTGTTGAAACAGTAATTTTTCTTTGAGAGAGACCAACAAGATCAATCAGAATTCGAATAGTAGATGTTACAGCTTCGTAGTTTTCAAGGGGCTCACCCATCCCCATAAATACAATGTTTGTAATTTTCTCCCCTTCAAAACTCAAATATTTCTGGACACTCATGACCTGCTCTACAATTTCAGCAGTTTCTAAATTCCGAAGAAGACCTTCTTTTCCAGATGCGCAAAAAGCGCATCTGGCAGGGCAACCAACTTGAGATGAGATACAGAGAGTTCTTCGATCTCCAGATCTTATCAATACAGATTCTACAAAACTCTTATCAGATAGTTTCCATAGAAACTTCGTTGTTTCCATATCATCAGAATCGACTTCCTTTTCTTGGGTTAGCGATGCCAGAGAAAACGTCTCTTGCAGCTCATCTCTAAGTGATTTGCCAAGAGTTGTCATTTCTTGAAAATTCACAACTCCCTTTTCATATACCCAATCAAAGATCTGAGTAGCTCTATAAGCGGGGTAATTTCTTGATTGTAACCACTCATGAAGATCTTTTTTTTCTAATCCGTAGAAATATTTCATTTTGATACTAAAACTTAATTAAATCTCATAGTAAATATTGCCATCCATAATTACACAGCACCCCCTTTCCATTCAATACGATCTTCTCGAGATTTTGCTTTCGAAAAAAAGTATTAAGAATTAAAGTATTACACTCAAATTATAACAATAAATGATCGAATATGATTACGTTTCAAAAAGTTATTAGTCTTCTTACCGAATTTTGGGCAGATCGAGGATGCATTATCTCTCAAGGTCATGATGTAGAAGTTGGAGCTGGAACGTTTAATCCTGCAACTTTCTTAAGGTCTCTTGGGCCGGAAAGCTTTAGTACCGTATATGTAGAACCTTCGAGAAGACCACAAGATGCAAGATTTGGGGAAAATCCAAATCGACTACAGCTATTTCATCAATTACAAGTTATCTTAAAACCATCTCCTCTAGATATTCAAAATTTATATTTGCAGTCGTTGGAGTTAATTGGGATAAATCGAAAAAAACATGATATACGATTCGTTCACGATGACTGGGAAAGCCCAACTCTCGGAGCATCAGGCCTTGGTTGGGAGGTTTGGATTGATGGAATGGAAATCACTCAGTTTACCTATTTCCAGCAAGTAGCTGGAATGCAGTTATCCCCTATTACTGTTGAGATCACATATGGACTTGAAAGGCTGTGTATGATCGTTCAAAACAAAGATAGCTTTTTTGATATGATGTACTCAGATCATTTCAGTTACAAGGACATCTATCACCGCAATGAAGTCGAATGGAGTCACTACAATTTCTACCACGCATCGACCGAAATGTGGCTTGCTCATTTCAATGATTTTGAGAAAGAAGCAAAAGCGCTTGCCTCGCTTCATTTTCCCATCCCTGCCTATGACTTCGTTATGA
>JAJFMH010000077.1 GCA_021772245.1 Chlamydiota bacterium
TCGGAGTGAAGCACCAGCCGTGATTATTTTCAATGATCCTGTTCTTAACCTTAAATTCAATACTTTGATGCATTGTGAAAACCGCCTTTTTTCACAAAAATAGCAACTTTTTGTGAAATGGTGCTCGGGTGGAAAATAGCAAGCTTTGAAGTTCATCGAGAAATCAGTCTAATTTGATCACCGTTCTGGGTTTTGATCTCTTCGATTTTGTAGATCACTGGTGGGTAGTACATAACCTTATTCCTCATGATTTTCCATAATGTTGGAGGATCAAGATGCACAAATTAGTGCCAAATATCGCAAAGTGTTTATGAGAGGAATTCTTTTAGAGAAAAATGTTCCAATTTGTGACAACACCAACTAAAACCCACTCAAACAAACTAAAAAAACTAGGGCGATATTTGGTGATTTATACCTGGTTCTCAGTATAGTACAGTGTGGGTAGTTTTAGTTGAGAATAGGAAACATAAGACTTAAAATCCCTTAACCTTCGGGTCGCGCAGGTTCGATTCCTGTTCCGAGCATCTTACTTTAACTCATAGTAGTAGCCTTGAAAGTCTTTTGCTCTTGATTATCGAGTTCCGTTTATGCCAGAAAAAGATAAACTCAAAAATATAAATTCGCCCTAATTAAAACTTCCCGAAATCAATATAAATATCTGACTTGAAATAATTTACGTAAATATTGCTGATTATGCTAAAATGGAGTATCATCCGGTTTAGTTAAGCTAAAAAGGAATGCACTCCATGAAAGAAGTAAAACGACACCTTGAATTAAAGATTCCACCTGGGCAATCAATCTTCCTTTGGGGCGCGCGAAATTCAGGTAAGTCAACCTATCTACGCCGCAATTTTTCAGACTCCATTTACTATGATCTACTACAAACAGATGTTTATCTGAGATTGTTAAAAGAACCATTCCGCTTAAGACAAGAAATTCTTCAGTTATCTCCTGAGACTTTGAAAAAACCTATCATTATTGATGAGGTACAAAAAATACCGCTCTTGCTCAATGAAGTACATTGGCTAATTGAAAATCACAAACCCTGCCATTTTATTCTCTGTGGTTCGAGCGCAAGAAAATTGAAGGCTACGGGAACCCATCTGCTTGCAGGAAGGGCTTGGAAGACGCATTTCTATCCTCTTGTCTATCCAGAGATTAACAATTTTGATTTATTAAGAGCCTTGAAACATGGGCTCCTTCCCGTTGCCTATTTTAGCAATCAACCTCGCCGCTTTCTTAAATCTTATATACAAGACTATTTAGTGGAAGAGATTCAAAAAGAATCTCTTGTACGGAATTTAGCGGGATTTGCCCGTTTTCTCGATGCAATGGCAATATCTCACGGAGAACTTACTAACTTTGTCAATATTTCTCGAGACTGTGGTGTTGATGCGAAAACTGTAAAACAATATTACGACATCTTAGTAGATACACTTGTCGGTTATCGTTTGGATCCTTTTCGCAAACTAGGAAAAAGAAACGTGATTACTTCAACATCAAAATTTTATCTTTTTGATGTTGGTGTAGCAGGTTTTTTACAACGTCGATCACTGGATATTCTAAAAGGCAAGGATGCAGGAGCAGCTTTTGAGCACTGGCTTTTGACAGAAATCATTGCTTACCGAGGATTAAACGATCTAGATTTTTCTATCTCCTATTGGCGTACAAAATCGGACCTTGAAGTCGACTTTATCTTAGGCAACGGAGAGATTGCAATTGAGGCAAAAATTTCAAATCATGTAAAAAAAGTAGACTTAAGAGGGCTAGAGGCTTTTGTCGAAGAACATCAACCAAAACAAGCTTATTGTGTATCGCTTACTCCAAAAGCCAGAAAAATTACACTTTCCAATGGTGCTTATTTGATTGATCTGCCTTGGCAAGATTTTATCCAAAAACTTTGGAACCAAGAAATTATTTAGATTCTCTTTTGCACCTTGAAGTGCGCAAAAGGTTAAATCATTTACTCGATTGTGGATCAAACTGTTCTGCCTTTTCTTTAAAAGTCTCAAGAAGATCAAAATCTTCAGTTACTACTACTTTTTTTCTTTTCCGCTTCAACTCCAAATGTAGCTTACTCAACTTTAACAGTTGTGGTTCTGTTATAAATAACTTAACTAAAGCCTTTTACGAAGATATCGGATTAAACTAAAAAGGAGCACAATCCATTTTAGTTAAGCTAAAAAGGATCGTGCTCCGTAAAAATCAAGGATCAAATCTTTGAATTTAGGATTCCACTTCTGGGATCAACTTTCAATAAGTAGAGTGAAATGGTTTGAGTGTAGTTTAAAAGAGTCTGTGCACTTCAAACTTGAAACGACGTGTGTTAATAATTCGCCAATAGGAAATTTTCGACTCTTGAAATATATTTTTAGCTTATGAGTGGTTGTTTTCTTAAGTTGTTGCTGCTAAATTATATAGAGATAAGTGTCTGTGAGTCAGTAGAAAAGAAAGATCCCATAGCTTTAGATTCAATCTGTTTTTCCGATGCTCTCATGATAGATCATTTTTTGGACACTCCTGGGACAATAGCATCTAACTTTCATCAAAACTGACCAATATTTCTTAACAGAAAAGGCTTTGTCAGCTACCTTATTTCCTATGGATATGTATCGATACGTAATGATTGAAGTGGTGAGGCAGCAGACTTAAAATCCCTTGACCTTCGGGTCGTGTAGGTTTGATTCCTATTCCGAGCATCTTACTTTAACTCACACACGAAAGCCTTTGCTCTGATATTATTTGTAAAAGAGCAGTATCGCAAGGGTTGTTTTTCCAAGAATAATGCTTAATGGAAAAGTTGAAATGGAAGAATTACTCGAGTCACTTAAGCGAAATTTTGACATATCGCAAGCCCATTTTTCTCACATAGATCATAGTGAGACATTGGTTGCGCTTGTCTACAGAGTGGATTTACCTTCTAAAAAATCTTTTATCTTAAAGGTATGCACTAGAAACAAGGATTTTTATCGGGAATTATATTTCCTAAATACGCTTGCAGAGGTTTTGCCGGTGCCAAAAGTAGAAAAGCTTGTTCAGCCAGCAGAAGGACATGCAGGTGCAATTCTAATGGAGTACTTAGAAGGCACTCTTCTAGAGGAGTCTGATTGGTCACACGAACTTGCTTATGAAGTTGGAACAAATTTAGCATTACTACACTTAACCCGTGAAGATACTTTTGGAGATTTTACAGATTGTAAGAAGTACGGAAAAAGCGCTAATGGATATTTTAAAGGTAAATTTTTTGAAGAGTTAAATGAATGTGTAAACCATCTACCCAAAGAGATAATCCGCTTTTGTCAGGATTATTACAGATCCAATTAGTATTTACTTGATAGAGTTGATGGTCCTTGCATAGTTCACAGGGACTTTCGTCCTGGAAATATAATTGTGCACAAGAGGAGACTTGTCGGTATTATTGATTGGGCAAGTGCACGTTTTGGGTTTGCTGAGCAAGACTTTTGTTTAATGGAACACATAAATTGGCCTAGAAATCCAGAGTTTAAGCAAGCCTTGTTGGCAGGTTACTCAAGCATCAGAAAAGTACCCAACTACAACTCAGTTATGCCTCTGCTTCGCTTAGGACGTGCAATTTCTGTGATTGGGTTTACTGCAGTCTCGGACACTTGGGATAGTAAAAACAAGGAAATATACAAATATAATCGACAGTTTTTGAACGATTTTTTTCTCAAAAAAAATTCTTGGGGCGCTTAGTTGTCAGCAATGACTTGGTCAAGAGCTCTCTTAGCAATCCTTGCAAATATTGGATTTTTGTTACGATAATACGGATAACCAACGATTCCGAGAAAAAGAGCCCATCCACGGCCGCGAGCCCAAGAATCATCATCTGGTTGTATGATTGAACGGAAAATCTTTCGGCTTTGTTGGTTAAGAAGTGTCCAAGCAACCATCATATCGCATGCAGGATCTCCAACACCTGCTAATCCCCAGTCAACAATACCCACAAGGATTCGATCTTTAACAATTAGATTGCCTGCATGCAGGTCACCATGAATCCAAACAGGTTCCTTTTTCCAATGAGGGACGTTAATGGCTGATTCCCACAACTTTTTGAGGAGGCTTGTATCGTAAAGTTTGTTTAGTAGTGGTATTGATTGTAGGACTTGCTTATCACACGTGTTTAATGGTTGTCCGCGCCTGCAATTTGGGCCACTTTTCGCTGGAATCTGTTGCATGGCGTTTACAAATGTGGCTAAATCCGCAGCTACCTTGAGTTTGCCTACCATATCTTCTTGGTCTGGATTTATTCCATCCAGCCATTCACAAATAAGCCAAGGGAATGGGTAATTTTTATTTGACAGACCTTTGCAAAGAATTTTTGGGATTGAAATTGGGAGCTTTGGTCCCAGCCTGGGAAGCCAAGTCAGTTCTTTTTCGATGTTTAGTGATGAACTCTTTGTTCTTGGGAGGCGAATTAGTTTATCGTTTCCAAGTCTATACAAGACATTATCAGTTCCTTCAGGATGCATTTTTTGCAAAGGATGGTTTGTGAATTCAGGAAATTGCTCAAGCAGCAAAGCCTTGATAAGTTCAGGATTTATATCCACTTCATCTACGTGCATTTTGTTTTGAGTCATTTACTTATCTCCAAGAATTCAGAAACTAATTATACATATCAAAAAATCAAATTTGTTTCTTTATGTGTGTAGCTCTAACTGGAATTTTTTCAGCTTGGACAAAAGAAATTTCCTTTCGAAAAACCTACATGGAAAATACCAGCCACTTGATAAAAAGTTAACAAATGGTACAACAACACAGGTATATGATTAAGCATAAGCTTGCAATAGCTGACTAATTAATAGCAGCAATGCTAGAAAGATCGATATCCTTGTAATGAGTTTTCGAATGATTTACTCGTAGTCCAGGGATATTTGCTCGTGAAATAGCTGATCGTGCCTTTTCATAAAATTTTTCATATTGTTTCGTGTTTTGTTGGTTTTCGTAGACAAGACCTTCATTCCATAAGGCTTCTGATATTTTCATTTCGATGAAGGGAATATCTTTTCCAACTTTTAACCAAATTGGATAATCAACACCAGTTGATTGCTCAGGGTGATTGGGGTCTTTGATAGTTCTTTTGCAAAGAGTTGCAAAATTTCTATTTGGATCATTTTTTAATGCTTGAAAACTTTTTGGGAGATTAATTCTATTGCCGAAAACATCATAGGGATGAGTCCATCCCTTTTGTTCAGCGTAGTCCTGAAATTCCTGCGGCGTCATATGTGAAAGATTAGCAATGACAGTAATTGGAAATGTAGATCCACCAAGAGACAAATTAGTCATGTAGTGATGGTGTCCATCTACAAGAACGTAACCATTTGGAGAGTTTACAACAGGTAATGCTTTTGATAGTGGAAAAAGGCATGTGTTTTCAGAGTACTTGAGAATCCATGTTTGAGTTTCAGGATTCCAAGAAGCTTTCCCAGCTTCAATGTGCTCTTTTACTTTTTGTTTTACAACAGAATCTGAATATCTAATTTGGCCTGGATGAACCTTGTCAGTAGGGATGTAAAAAGATTTTTCCTTCGAAAGTTTAAGGTTGTCTAGTTCATTGGCATAAATATGATTTAAGGATAGTGAAATTGGAAGAATCAAAAGAGTAAATAGAGTAATTGTTTTTTTTAACATATTCGACCTGTAGTTTTTATTTTGGAGAATTATAAATACAAATGAAATTAAATTGCATTAAAGATTTTTTTTAATTCATTTTTGTTGCGAAAACTTCTAGAAGCAACGATGGGGCAGTAGCAGGTTTCTTTCGTTGGTAATCATAACATAGTGTTTCTTCGTATGAGTGTAAACTTTGGATTTGGAAATGAGCATTTTCTAAATGGTTACGAATCGTACTCTCAGTATGAAAATACCTACAGTATGTACCTCTTTCTGAAATGATGGTTGTAAGAGCTGTGTTTTCGTCGTACTGAATGTTTTTTGAACTCATGAGGTATGGATCTTTTCCACGAACAACAACGAATAATTTTCCACTTGGTTTTAATATTCGGAATAATTCATGCAGCGCTTTTTCAAGCTCTGGTTTAGCCAAGTAATGAAGTACAAGCCTTGCATAGACGAAATCAAAGGACTTACTTTCGTAGGGAAGTTTCTCTCTAACATCTTCAACTTTGATAATTACTTGATTTTCGACGCCATGAGACAAAATTAGATCTTTTGAATATGCTGCGCCATCAACATCGATAGTACTTGCTATAATTTTTCTTTTCGGTTGACTTTTTGCCATGCGAATTTCAGCAATACCAGCGGTTGAGATTCCAACGCTATATATTTGTAAATCATCGCGTGAAATAAGTTCTAAGCCACGATTTTCGCTTTTAGAGAAAAAGTATTCTGATTCCATATCATATTGGTCTGGTGTTTTGTAATAACGGTAGTTGAAAATATGAAAAAAAGACAACTGTATGAATATTCTAGGATTTAAATAGTTGCTGTCCTAAATTCGGGAAAAGAAATTTTGAAATGGTGTTATTGTGAGCAAAAAAATGATTCGTGCGTTTTACTTATTTGTATATATCTTGCTACCGATAGTAGCTTTTACTGCTCCAAAAGATTGGGAAATAGGGCCATTTATACGCGAAGATAATTCTAATCCGATTATCAACCCAATCAGCCATACTACATTTTTTTGTCCAGTGCAACAAGCTGAAGTTCATTGGGAAAGCGATCATACATTTAATCCCGCTGCTATCACTCGAGATGGAAAGGTGTATCTTTTTTATCGTGCAGAGGACAACTATGGCAATGGCATCGGAATGCATACATCTAGGCTTGGCTTAGCGATAAGCCAAGATGGAGTCCATTTTATAAGAGGAGATAAACCGATTCTATATCCAGATCAGGATTCCCAAAAACAATATGAATTTCCAGGGGGATGTGAGGACCCAAGGGTAGTTGAAACAGAAGATGGAACATATGTCATGATGTATACACAGTGGAATCGGCAAGTTGCTGTTCTTGGGGTTGCAACTTCAAAAGACCTTATAAGTTGGGAAAAGCATGGATATGCATTTGAAGGGAATATGAAGCGGAAATGGTCAAAGGCTGGTTCTGTTGTCTGTAGAATCGAAGGTGATAGATTAATCGCTACTAAGGTTAATGGAAAATATTGGATGTATTTCGGTGAAGGCAATATCAATGTTGCAACCTCTGATGATTTGATTTCTTGGAATCCATTACAAGACACTGATCGGATGCTCATATCAGTACTTACTCCAAGAAAAGGGAAATTTGACAGTGCTCTTGTTGAACCAGGGCCTCCTGCAATTACTACTAGAGATGGCATTATTCTTTTGTACAATGGAAAAAATTCTTCTAGAAAAGGGGATAAGGGTATTCCCCCCGCTGCGTATTCGGGTGGACAGGTGCTTTTTGATTTGGCTGATCCAACAAAAATAGTATCTAGATGTGAAGAATGTTTTTTTACTCCAATGAGAGCGTATGAAAGAAAGGGACAGTACTTAGGTGGGACTGTATTTATCCAAGGTTTAGCTCCTTTAAACGGAGATCTTTTTCTATACTATGGGACGGCTGATTCCTCTGTGGGAGTTGCAAAAATGAGTTGTTTTAGGTAGTTTCTTCAACTTTTGGTATGAATTTGGCAATTTATAGTGGGAGCATTATGACCTTATATCGTTATCTATTTGTAATCGGGATTTTTTTATTCTCCTCTCTTCTCGCAAGCAGCGGAAATTATTCCATCTCAATTGGAGAAAGAGACAAAGATAGATTGCTTGTTTTAAACGAGATTTATAATCCATTCACTGAAGAGTTTTTTGTAAAAAGTAAACTTGCATGTGGACAAGAGGTCCTTGAAATTGGTTGCGGTATTGGTTTAGTGAGTCAAAAACTTGCTGGCATTGTCGGTGAAAAGGGATCTATCTTGGCTACAGATATTGCAAAAGAACAGCTAGATATAGCAGGCTCTCTTCTGGAAAAAAATACACCTCAACTTACCTTTAGAATGTTGTCTGCATGTGATTTAGGTGTTTTGGGTGAAAAATTCGATGTTGTTTACGTACGCTTTTTACTTTGTCACCTTCCCAATCCTCGAGCTGTGATTCAGGAGGTAAAAAAGGTATTAAAGCCTGGAGGAAAATTCATAATCGAAGATTTGACTGGAAATCACACTCTTTTTTCAACCCCAGTAACAAGAGGAATGGAAATTTTACATTATTTTGATGAGCTTCAATTCCAATTACAAGAATCGGATGATAAATATTTCGCAAAGCTGCCTCAAATGCTTATAGAAGAAGGTTTTAATTTAGACTTGTTGCACAAATCCCACCCGAAACTCGATTGCTTGAGAACGCGTAAAATGCTTCCATATAATTTGTATACATTAAAAAATAGCCTGATGGATGCAGGTCTAATTAATCATGAAGAGTATGTGACCATGTATAAAGAAGTAGAAGCTTTTTCTAAAGATTTATCGATTGATGTTTTTTCTTATGAACTTGGACAAATTTGCGCAACATATAGGCCAGATTGCATTGAAGAATAAATTTTCTTTGGTAATATTCTAGGTATGAAATTTCAATTTAAATCTTACAGGAACACATTATGGCGGCATCATTATCAGGACCAGATTCACAAGCTGTAGAATGGGGATCACAGCATGAATTTGATCCAAAAATCCTAAAAAATCAACTTCTTGCAATCGCAGAGGGTTACGAAAAAAATTCTCTGATTATCAATCAGCTTATAGATTTGAATCTATCATGTTGGACAGACGCAACTAAAGCTATTGGGTCTATTGTTGAAGAAGAGTTGTATCAATCCATTTGCCTCATGGCAGAAATTAAAATGGCAAATTTTGGAGATGTGCGAAAAAGTTACGTGCAACCTCGGATCAAGCGAGTACTTCAACTTATTGCATCAGATAAAAATCCAACTCCAGATTACTCTAAATATTATGCAACAAAAACTCAAACTTTTAAAAGTGAAGTTGCAATCCTTGTGGATACTTATCAGTCTAAACAGAACTTTGAGGATGGAGTTGCCATTAAGACAATAGCAAATTTATTTGAAAATTCTGATTACATAAAGACAGTCATGTTACCAATGTTTGATGAAGGTGAAGTCTCTGATAATTTGGATCAAGTCAAATTGCCAAGCGAATTATATGTAGTTTATCGATTGCTAGTAGCGTTAAATAGCGATGATGTTGTTTCCGGAGTGCCAGTGGATTACTTAGACCAGGCTTTTTCCTATATCGATGGGGTAAGATCATCTTGGGAAGAAATCCCTGTTAATGCGTAAGAATAAAAATGGTTATAAGAGAGTTTGAATCAAAAGATCTAGATAGTGTTTTAAAGCTATTTATGGATGTTGTCCATACACTTGGGGCAAAATATTACAATAGCGAGCAGGTCCATGCTTGGGCGCCAAAAAATGGCCCTGATAGAAATAAGTGGCGAGCTTCTCTAATGAATAATTTTGCTTACGTTGCTGAAAGCAATGGCTCTATTATTGGATTTGGAGATATGACAAAAGATGGTTATGTTGATCGGTTGTTTGTTCACAAAAATCACCAAGGATATGGAGCTTCAAGGCGAATTTTCAATAGGTTGGAATCTGATGCAAAAAAACTTGGATTAGAAGAAATGACATGCGAGGCAAGTATTATGGTTATGCCACTTGCAAGGAGAAATGGTTTTGAGGTTGTCGAAAAACAAACCAAAGTGCTTCATGGAGTTTCAATAGAAAATTATAAAATGAGAAAGAATCTGTAGGTTCTTTTTTGCTAGAAAAGACTCAATAAGTCAGATCATTTGAATAGGAAACTCCTTTTCAATATTCAGGGCCTAAATTGCTTTTTAAAAAGAGCAGAAAGATATTTGTGATAAAATTTTCAACAAAAAAATCTTTGGAACATCTATGACAACTTGGTATAAATCTATTTTATTAACGGTGTGTGTGTCCGCAATGAATTTTGTTTCTGCAGATTGTCTTTTTAAACCCAGAGCATTGGAAAAAGGGGACCTGATCGCTTTAGTGTTTCCTGCAACTTATCTTGATGTTGACGATTTAGAAAGTGGCGCATTAGAGAACATCAAAGCTACCCTTGAGCAAAGAGGTTTTGCTGTCAAATATTATCCAGAACAATCAAGTCCATTTGGGTACCTGTCTGATACAGATAAAAATAGGGCAGCAGCTTTAATGGAAGCATGGAGAGATCCTGAAGTAAAGGCCATTTGGTGCTGCCGCGGCGGGTTTGGTTCTTGTCTAACCCTTGATTACTTAGACTTCACGTACATGCAAGAAAACACCAAGATATTTATTGGAATGAGCGATATTACAGCCATACATGTCGCTTTGCAAAAGCATGGTCTTGTGACTTTTTTAGGCCCGGTCCTTAACTATTTTAATAGCGCCGAGTTTGATGTGGAATACGCTTTAACAAGCATGGAAAATTGTCTAGTAAATAAAGACACATCTATTTCTATTCCAGGTGAAATGGAAATAGATGTATTAAATGAGGGAGTTGCATCAGGTGAGCTTGTAGGTGGCAATCTGACTCTTTTATCTTCTTTGTGTGGTACTAAGTGGCAACTTAATACAAAAGACAAAGTGCTTTTGATAGAAGAGATTGGAGAGTATCACTATCGCATTGATCGGATGCTATGGCAATTAAAAGAAGCTGGTTTATTCAGAGATGTGAAAGGAGTTATTCTTGCAAGTTTTGATGGATGCAAAGCAAAAATTGGTGAAAGCTCTCTTAGAGATATTTTTGATAAATATTTTAAGAATGCTCCTTTTCCAGTGTTGTATCAATTTCCATCAGGTCATATTTCAACGCAAGCAATGCTTCCTCTAAATATTGAAGTAGAAATCGATACATCACAAAAAAACATCACATATCTTGATACTCCTTTTTCAGGATGAATTGACTCTTTGAAAGATCTTGTTTTTTTGATATGAATCAAAAAAACAAGGAGTACCCATGAAAAAATATCCTATGCTTATTAATGGCGAGCAAGTAGTCGCTCAAGACGATACTTGGATTGCATCTACCAATCCATATACATTGCAAGATCATGGACAGATTCCAAGAGGTAAAAAGATAGATGCTGATTTAGCTGTCGAATCTGCGTATAATGCTTTTCATTCGGATGAATGGCAATCCTTAACTGCATCTTCAAGAGGTAAACTGCTTCGCAAAATTGGAGATCTCATTTCAGAAAATATCGATGAGCTTGCAACTTTAGAGGTGCAAGACAATGGAAAACTTCTCTCAGAAATGAGAGCGCAAGTGCAGTATTTACCTGAGTACTTCTATTACTATGGCGGTCTAGCAGATAAGATTGAGGGTGGAATAATCCCTGTTGAAAAAGCAGACATGCAGGTTCATAAAAAATATGAACCTCTTGGGGTTTGCGTTGCAATAACTGCTTGGAATTCACCACTAATGCTTGCTTGTTGGAAAATAGCACCAGCGCTTGCAGCTGGAAATACTGTCGTTATCAAACCATCAGAATATACTTCTATCTCAACTCTCGTTTTTGCAAATTTATTTGAAAAAGCAGGTTTTCCAAAAGGGGTTGTGAATGTTGTAACAGGATATGGCAGCGAAATCGGAGAGGTTCTGATTTCTCATCCCAAGGTTGCAAAAGTAGCCTTTACCGGATCTGAAATGGGCGGGAAAGCTGTTGGGCAAAAAGCCACTTCAATGTGTAAGCATGTAACACTTGAACTTGGTGGCAAGTCACCAAACATTGTTTTTGCAGATGCAAATATTGACAATGCAGTAAAGGGTGCAATTGCTGGCATATTTGCAGCAAGTGGGCAAACTTGCATTGCAGGTTCGAGATTGCTTGTAGAGGAAAGTATTCATGATCAGTTTGTGCAAAAGTTAGTAGAATTTGCTAAACGTGCTAAAAGGGGGGACCCAATGCGGTCTGATACAAATGTTGGACCCATTGCAAACAAAATGCAATATGACAAGGTGCTGTCTTGAGGAATTCTCGATGAGTGATTTCTCCTATGGAAAATCATTCATCTAAAAATCAATTTACCCCAGATTTTTCAATCTCCTTCCTATGAAGAAGTTAATTCTGAAAGTAAAAACCTAC
>JAJFMH010000078.1 GCA_021772245.1 Chlamydiota bacterium
CCATTTTTCTTAAAAGATGGAGCTGATAATTTTTCTTTTCCAAGACTCAATCATGAACTAGTTCTTCTTTCTAAAAACACAAGACCTGATTTTTTGCCGCATCAAAAATCGATTCTAGTGAGTCTAAAATCGTCTCTTATGACAAGAGAAATCCACCCCTTTGAGAAGGTGTTTTTAAAATATGATAAGTTAAAGAGCGCGCTTGTTTTCTCAGATGAAAAAACCCCTCTTTGGATTAGTATCTATTACACCGAAAACGATCAAATCGAAATGAAGGCAATACTTAGACTTGAAGAAAATAAAGAGGGTAGCTTTATAGAAAAAGAAAAGATTTTTCCACTTAAGTCTGATCACCTCAAAAGAGCTAAATTAAATGGAAAGACCCCAGATTTAGAAAAGCCCATTCTTTTACTTTATCAGTCCAAGTTTTACATGCCTGATCAACTGTTTGAAAAGTTTGGTGGAGAAAATTTTGAAGCAAAGGTTGGAAAGCCCAGATTAAAAGTTTCATCTGAAAATAGCTCAATCAATGAGATAGCAAAGGGAGACTTGTTTATTTATGACGGATCAAGATGGCGTAAACCTAAAGATGGGGAAAAAACACTTCTCTATCCATTGGCACAAATAATCGATATCACAGAAAAAAGAGTAGAGATTCAGGTCTTTGATATTTCGGGCCAGAATCAAGTAAAAGTATATCGAACTTCGGAGAGAATAGCTCCTATTGCACTATCTGTGGAAAAGATGTTTTCTAAAATCAAACAAAAAACGCACCGCTTAGTCTCCCTATATGTGCAAAATAAAAACATGATTTTGAAAAAAGGTGATTGGATTTTATATGATGGAAAAAGCTGGAAAGTGCTTTCTAGCAAAAGCGACATTGAAAAATATCTTTCTTTCGAACTAGAGGGGCACTTGCTCATCTATCACGGTATTTGTGAAAAGGGTACATCTGCTTATTTTTCTGGAAGTTTATTTGATCCTATGCGAGTCCAAACGCAAGAAATTAGCCTCCCACTTGTAAAAGCCAAAAGGATAGAACAATCTCCATCGAAAAAAAGGGTCCCTTTGCGTACAATGGAATCTGCCTCAATGCTGGATTTTGATGAGGACGATGATTTTGATGAAGAAGACGATGAGGACTTTTTCTTAGATTTTGATGACTTTGATGACTGAACTTATGTGGATTAAAACTGCGAATGAAAAATAGACTTAATTTCCAACTCTTTAGCCTAAGTGTAATATCATTATTGATAAGCGTTCCTGTTTTTTCTCAAACAATAGAAGAAAAACTCCTCTCTATGGAATCTGATCAAACCAGATCTAAGGAAAACTGGAATTCGGATCTTGTTTCTGCGAATGAAGCCATTGCTAAGCTCAAGCAAGAACTTAGTCAAAAATATATTGAAGCGCAAAATTTTAGCCATGACGCTGAAAAAAGCCACAAATATCTCTCAGAAATCGCGGAGATCAAAAACAAGATTTTTTTGCATGAAGACACTTGGTATAAGCAAGCGATTAAAGAAAGTAAAAAAGAGGATGAAGCTTACTCATTTTGGGATCAAGAAGAGACCAACTTGTCTCAACTCGTCATGGAATATGGGGCATCTGATTTTCTGTATGTGATACCACCTGAAATGGCGAATATGAAACTGCATTTACATTCGACAGTTCCAATTCCAAGAGAGTCTTGGGATGATTTATTAGAAGCCATCTTAGAAAGTAATGGAATTGGGGTCAAAAAAGTAAACGCTTATACCAAACAGCTCTATCTATTAAAAAAGAATTTAACAGCTGTCGAAGCAGTTCTTACTGCAGAACCTGACTTAAGTGGGATTCCTCCCGGAATGCGAATAGCCTTTGTCTTTTCACCCGTATCTGAGCAAGTAAAGAGAGTCACGCATTTTTTTGAGCGCTTTTGTGATCATAAAAGAACTTTTGTTTATCAAGTTGGAAACAAAGTAGCGCTTATCTCCTCAAAAGAAGAGGTGAAAAAACTTCTCAGCCTTTACAACGCAGTATGGGAAGAGCAAGGGGAAAAAGTTACTAAAGTGTTGCCTCTTCAGAAGCTTCCTCCTCTTGAAATGGAAAAAATTCTAAAAGCATTTTTTGGAAATATCAAAGCGCAATCAAGGCTTGCCATTGCAAGAGGTGAGGGGGAAGACTTAACCATTTTCACTCTCAAGGAAGAGGGTGCAATTGTACTTGTTGGTCTCAAAGATTTAGTAGAAAAAGCAGAAAAAATCGTTTTTGATACTGAAAAACAGATCGAAGACCCTTGTGAGATGACAGTTTACTGGTACAAGTGCCGTCATAGCGATCCGATTGATATTTCTGATGTGCTTGAAAAAGTATATACAACTCTTACTTGCGGCGTTCCAGGTTCTGGAACAGAAGAAGTGCAAAAAACTAAAAAACCATCGATTCCAAAATTTGAACCACCAACCTATGGTCCTCCTCCAACACCACCTGTAGTTCACCCCCCAGTTGTAACTGCTACTACCGCTGCTGCGCAAAAACAAACTTCTGCAACACTGAATTTTATTCCATATCCCAAAACGGGAGCTGTTATGATGGTGGTAAGAAGAGATACTCTGCCTAAAATCAAAGAACTCATCAAAATACTAGATGTTCCTAAAAAAATGGTACAAATGGAAGTGCTTCTGTTTGAAAAAAGACTTACCAATCAAAATAATTTTGGTCTTAATTTATTAAAACTTGGCGACGCTGCAAAAAATGTGCATGAAACAGGCTTGAAATATGAAAACTCGCCACCAGAAACAATGGGAATCTTAGAGTTTTTTATCTCGAGAACAAAGTCATCTCATTTTCCAGCTTTTGATCTAGCATACAATTTCTTGATGTCGCAGGATGATATTCGTATTAATGCATCTCCTACCATCACAACCTTGAATCAAACTCCAGCTCAAATATCAATTGTAGATGAAATATCAATTAACAATGGCGCTGCACCCTTAGAGACTCAAACAGGCATTACATTTGAAAAGTCGTTTTCAAGAGCTCAATATGGTATCACCATTGTAATGACACCGACCATCCATGAAAAAGATCCCTTTAATCCAGATGATAAAAGGTTTGTAACACTTGAGACTAATATTACCTTTGATACAACTAAAACAGATGCCAATGATAGGCCAAATGTCAACAGACGACATATTGAAAATCAAGTAAGGGTAATGGATGGTGAAACTATTATCATTGGTGGATTGCAGCGGAAAAGAGGGGAAGATAAGACTGAAAAAATTCCATTCCTTGGTGAAATCCCTGGCATTGCTAAATTTTTTGGTACATCTAAAATGCTAGATGAAAAAACAGAGATGTTTTTCTTTATTACCCCAAAGGTGATTGAAGACTCAGAGGATGAGCTTATCAAATTGCGCACTGAGCAACTCATGAAAAGACCTGGCGATCTTCCCGAGTTTTTAGAAAGAGCGCTGCAAGCCAAGAAAGACAAAAAACAAAAGGTGTTTGAAAATAGCTTAAAACTTCTTTTTGGAAACGTTGATGACAACACTTGATGAAAAACAGATCTATGAAAATAGACGTGACAGCAAGCTTGCAAAAGAGCTTGGCGTCCCAGTAGTTATTGATCTAAGTTCTTTTGATTTTATTGCAAATAAGCATAAAGCGCTTCCGTACTCCTTTGTTAAAGAAAATCAATTACTTCCTTTAGAAGAGAAAAATGGGACTATTATAGTCGCCTTTTCTGATCCATCCAATATGCAATTGATTTCTCAAGTTCGCTTTCTACTCAAAAAAAAGATAGCGGAAGTTTTTGCTCCTATTGAGAAAATTGAGCAAGCTATCGAGCTTTGTTATCAT
>JAJFMH010000079.1 GCA_021772245.1 Chlamydiota bacterium
GCATTAATTGGTGAATATTTGCCCCCTAAAGATGGCTATGCACTTTCTCTTACTAATTCCCATAACTTTGGTCTTTTTGAGGTTCACAGAAAAAAATTCAAATTAGAAAAATTAGAAAAATTAGAAAAAACAATTATCAAATCTTTTGAAGAAGAAGCACCAGACATATTAGATGAAGCAAAGGCTCAAGGATCTATTTTTGATCAAGTTGCGTATTTAGATTTAAAAATTCAAGAAGTAAAAGCAAATGCACTTATAATTTTATTTGGTAAATTAAACGACAATCTCCAAATGACTATAAAAAGTCTAATACCAGGTTTTGATGAGCTACTAACGAATGATCCTATCACTTTTATGAGTAAGATTCAAAATGTATTGGAAAACGCGGATGGTAACTTAAAAGCCCAGCTTGAATCTGTTACAGAGTTTGAGTGTTCTCATGAAAATATAATTCTTTTGCCAGATCGTTTCTTCTGTTATTTGCCAAACTTGCAGAAGCTTACCCTTTTTTTCAACAAAATAGTAGACCTTGGAGACTCTCTAAGAGGCCTTGTAAACTTGCAGAAGCTTAACTTCGCTTGGAACAAAATAGTAGACCTTGGAGGCTCCCTAAGAGACCTTGTAAACTTGCGGAATCTTGCCCTCTCTTCCAACAAAATAGTAGACCTTGGAGACTCTCTAAGAGGCCTTGTAAACTTGAAGAAGCTTGAACTCAAAAGCAACGAAATAGTAGACCTTAGAGACTCTCTAAGAGGCCTGGTAAACTTGCGGAATCTTGCCCTCTCTTCCAACAAAATAGTAGACCCTGGAGACTCCCTAAGAGGCTTTGTAAACTTGAAATTCCTTTTCATTTATGATAACGAAATATTAGGCTTTGGGGACTCCCTAAGAGGCCTTGTGAAGCTAGAGTATCTTTATATGGACAATGGCCCGGACATTGGCGATGCCATTATCGGATTAATAAACCTATTAAAAATAGAGGTTAATAAGATTAAGAATAAGGTTAACCATACTGCAGAATTATACGAACGTTTTCTTTTTTCTCATACAGAGGAGGAGCTTAATCATATCTATTACCTTACCTATTTGGATGCTGAATGTGTTGGGGAAAATACAAGCAATCCTGAGTTTGGTAAAGAAAATGTCTTAACGGATACAGATAGATTTAAAAGAGTCATAGTTCGCTTCTATGAAGAAAAAGCAATGCAGAGTTTATTAGAAGAATTGGCTGCAGATCGAATCAGCAAGGAAAGTGTCGCGTATCAAGTATGGGCAATTCATGCTGAAGAGAAAGGTTTTGAAGAATACGATGAAGTGTTTTGGGAAAACCATATGTTTGATGATTTTTCGATATTTATAGAGGCGACTCAAAGAGCCAGGGAAGAGATGTTCAATTTTTAGAGTATAAGGAATATTTCACTTGTAGATAAGAACTGTTTTCTTGGTAGTAATAACAGTTTGCGTGAAGAATACTAAGGGAAGTAGAGAACTTAAAAAATAGAAAACGGGGAAGCTGATTTTGAAAATCGCCTTACACCTATTTCAGTAATGCCCGATGAGGCAGTCGTCGCTGAATCAGAAGATTTCGCAGACTTATCCGTAAATTTTCCTTTTCTAGCACCATCTCCAATCGACACTACTTCGGTAGAGTTCTAAGGTGGAACGAAAGATTTATCTTCTGTCTCAACGTCATTGGAATCCAAAATTCCAGTGGGAATTGATGCACATATTTAAAATAGTCTTGGTAATCGATTCTAATCTTTGTTAAGTAGAAATAAATATGTAGTTATAAGAGATTACTTCGATGCATGAAAAAGCAAGACCTCAGCTCGTTTTAAAAAAAGCGATTCCCTATATTTTAATTGGGTGTATCTTTACAAGCGCACAAGCGCTATTTGCTAAACTCTTAGAAAACAATGTATCCATTCCTTTTTTAGTATTTGCAAGATGTTTGATCAACAGTGTTATTCTAACTCTTTGGATTGTATGCAGCAGATCTACTGTGTCATTTAGGACTATTTTGAGGTCTCGTAGAAAAAAGCTACTTCTTGCAAGAGGGCTTTTTGGAACAATGGGGATTTATGGGTTTTACATCGCCTTGAAATTTATTTCACTATCAAGCGCCATTGTGTTGATGTACTCAATTCCCATATTTGTTCCGATTGTTTCACGGATTTGGTTAAAAATAAAAATTTTTCCAAAAATCTACGTTGGTATCGTAATTGCCTTTCTCGGTATTATTCTAATTCTGAGACCTGGAACAGATGTGTTTAACATTGGTGGCTTTATCGCCATATTTGGAGCTATTATGGGTGCGATTTCGACTCTTTGCATTCGGTTACTCCATTATGAGGAGCCTAAAGAACGTATTTTAGCATATTATTTCTACATTGCTTTGATGGTATCTACAATGGTACTTATCTTTAGTGAAGAGACCATTCCCACGCTTAATATGCAAATGATTATTTATTTATTACTAGTTGGAATTTCATCGACCTTATTTGTATTTTTCTTAACGCTTGCAACGAAGTATGCGCCATCGAGGCTAATTAGCCCTTTTTTATATGCAAGTGTCGTTTTTTCAATGATACCAGACATCTATATCTTCCATAAAAAACCATCTATATATTTTATGTTAGGGGCGCTTTTAATTGTGATTGGTACTATTTACCTTGTAAAAAGTTATCCAAAAAATGATTTGGTGTATCATGATAAAAAAAAGAAGTAAGTTAGTGAAGTCATTTTACGCTTGCATGGAAATCCTAGAATCTAGTTGAATTCCCCCTTGATTTTGTAAAAAAACTCAAAAATAGGGCATATGGATGTAAGTGTTTTTGATTTATTCTCAGTGGGCATTGGACCATCTAGTTCTCACACTGTTGGGCCCATGAGAGCGGCCTACGCTTTTATCGATTTGATTAAAACAAATGGACATCTTGCAAAAACGGATCAAATACACATTGAACTTTTTGGGTCATTGGCGATGACTGGAGAGGGTCATGCTACAGATAAAGCAATTATTTTAGGTCTTAATGGATACCTTCCAGAGACAATTGATCCTGGAAAAATGAACGCATACCTGTCACAAATTCGATCGAGTAAAGAAATTTATTTGGGAGGAGAGCATAAGCTCTCTTTTGTGGAAGAAAGGGATCTTATTTTCCATAAAGGAAAAAGACTTCCCTTTCATTCGAATGCTATGAAAATCACTGCGTTGGACAGCTCTTCTCGTTATCTTTTCTCTGAAATTTACTATTCACTCGGCGGGGGATTTATTACTTCGCACTCCGATCAAAAGCAAGAAGAGAAGCAAGAATGTAATTCTTTATTTCCATATCCCTTTGAAACATCTAGAGAGTTATTGCGCCTTTGCAGAACAAATGGAATGACAATAACCGATGTCATGATGGCAAATGAGACAAAATATCGATCTGAGAAAGATGTCAAACAGGAGCTACTTCATATTTGGCATATCATGCAGTCTTGCGTAAAAAGAGGTTGCGAAACAGAGGGCGTTTTACCAGGTGGTCTCAATGTTAAGCGAAGAGCGCCTGCTATGTATCAAAAACTTTCTAAAATGGGAAAGAATATTGCAGCAGATCCATCTCTTATTTTTGATTGGACATCTCTTTTTGCAATAGCGGTAAATGAAGAAAATGCTGCAGGTTCTCGCATCGTTACATCTCCAACTAATGGCGCATCAGGTGTCATTCCAGCAGTACTTCATTATTACCAAAATTTTATTCCAGATTATGATGAAGAGGGTGTTATTGAGTTTTTGCTGGTAGCTGGAGCAATTTGTGTGCTTTATAAAAAACGAGCAACGCTATCTGCTGCGGAAGCGGGTTGTCAAGGAGAGGTTGGCGTTGCATGTTCAATGGCAGCAGCTGGTTTATGCTCTGTTCTTGGTGGTACGGTCCATCAAATTGAAAATGCTGCAGAAATTGGGATGGAGCATCACTTGGGACTCACTTGCGATCCTGTAGCAGGCCTTGTACAAATTCCATGTATTGAGCGAAATACAATGGGCGCTATCCATGCGATTACATCTGCAAAGCTTGCACTGATGGGAGATGGTAATCACTCCGTTACCCTTGATGAAGTGATTGAATCTATGTATCAAACAGGTAAGGATATGCATCCTAAATATAAAGAGACAAGTGAAGGAGGACTTGCTAAATTCGTGCAAAAGAAATCCTTGATAAATGCAGATACGATACCGTATGTTTCCAATCTTAGCCCCAAGTGTTAGGAGACTGCCCACATGACTACAAAGACTCTATTAGATGCAAGAAGAGAGTATACACCTGCTCTTACGCCTATTTTGCAAGACATAAAACAACTTAAGTTTACAAATGTAGATGCAAAAACGCATATTGAACCTTCCATAGCGGATTTGTTTCCCCACACTAAAGGAAATACATTGCTCGTAGGATCAAAGGGGTCAGGTATTAAGCCATCGCCTATGCGAATCGGAGTTGTTTTCTCAGGTGGACAGGCCGCAGGTGGACATAGCGTGATTGCTGGGATTTACGATGCTCTTTTTTCCTACCACGAAAAATCTCATCTTTTGGGATTTTTAAATGGTCCGATTGGCATTATCGAAGGGAACATAGAAGAGATTACCAAGAAAAAAATTGATCTATACCGCAACGTGGGTGGGTTTGATTTGATTGGATCTGGGCGTGATAAAATTGAATCCAAGGAGCAGTTTGAGAAGTCACTTGCTGTTGCAAAAGCTCATGATCTTGATGGCATCATTATTATCGGTGGGGATGATTCAAATACCAACGCAGCGCTTTTAGCAGAGTACTTTGTTGCAAATGATTGCAAAACAAAAGTGATTGGAGTTCCTAAAACCATTGATGGTGATTTGAAAAATGAATATGTAGAAACCTCATTTGGTTTTGATAGCGCTTGTAAAGTTTATTCTGAGATGATTGGTAACATTGGAGCTGACTGTCTATCTGCAAAAAAATACACTCATTTTATTAAACTTATGGGAAGATCAGCTTCTCATATTGCTTTAGAATGCGCCTTGCAAGTAAGACCAAATTTAACATTGATAGGCGAAGAGGTTAAAGCGCAAAACACAAGTTTAGATGCTATTACGAAACAAATCGCAGATGTAGTGGAATCTAGGTCTAAAAATGGAAAAGACTATGGCATAATCGTAATACCTGAAGGACTTATTGAGTTCGTACCTGAAATGGGATATTTAATTTCTCATTTGAATGAAATGTTAGCTAAAAAGAGTCAGGGAGTTACCATCGAAGAGGTTATAGAACAGCTCGATGACAAGGCTTCACAAACATTTCAGAGTTTGCCAAAGGGTATTCAAAGCCAGCTGTTACTTGATCGCGATCCTCATGGAAATGTCCAAGTTTCTAAAATCAGTACGGAAGTACTGTTTTTAGAAATGACAAAAAATGAACTCAAAAAAAGAAAGTTTCAGGGAAAATTTTCTCCAGTAAATCACTTTTTTGGATATGAAGGCAGATCAGGATTTCCATCTCAATTTGATACAACATACTGTTATAACCTGGGAGCTTTGGCTTTTGGTTTAATTGCTACAGGTCATACTGGATACATGGCAGCGATAAAAAACCTTGAAAAAGAGGTTTCTAAGTGGGAAATATTTGGTCTACCAACCACTTCTTTAATGCATATTGAAAAGAGAAAAGGCACGGATAAACCAGTGATTGAGAAAGCTCTTGTAAAGCTGGATGGAGAACCTTTTGCGTATTTTAAGAAAAATAGAGAGTCGTGGAAATTATCAGATAGTTATCAATCACCGGGCCCTATTCAATTTTTCGGTGATGAGTCTATAATAAATAGAGTTACTCAAACTCTTTTATTAGAAAAGTAATATATTCAATGTCTGCAATATATCATTTGATCATGATATCTCGGTGTATGTGTTCACCAGGAAATATCAGAATAAATAACTGGTTTAAAGTAAGTTAAGCACATTTTTTCAGGTTGAGAATGAGCTTGCATGAGATGATTAACATCTACTTACTCTTCTATATCTAGTTGATTATATGAAATTTATGAATATTTATATTTATTTCGTATAAACTTAAAATTTTTTAATTACGCCTATTTTTTTTTATTCAATTAATAATTTCTTATTCTTCTATTTTGTTTAAATTTAAAATTAATTATTTAATTTAATTTTGTTTTATTAAACAATATAGTTAATGAAGGGTTTTGTTAGAGTTGACTTATGGTGAGAAAAAAATACATAAATCCATTTTCTGATAACAACCGCAGATCAATAATAGATGTAGCGCTCTGGCAGTTAGGTGTTTATAATGACAAGGCAATGCCTCCTAGTCCTCCAAGAGATTTTTTATATCCAAATCCAAGTGAGCCGCTCTGCTCAAATACTCCTCAAGTTACCTGGGTGAATCATTGCACATTCTTTGTGTCCATAGATGGAATCAATATGTTAACGGACCCCATTTGGAGTGATCGTTGCTCACCTGTTCGCTTTTTGGGTCCCAAAAGGATGCATCCACCTCCCATTGGTTTAGAAAATTTACCGAAAATCGATATTATTTTTATCTCTCACAATCACTATGATCATTTGGATCGGAAAACGGTAATGTACCTCGCTGCAAAAAACCCAGAAATCACTTGCGTTGTGCCTAAAGGGCTTAGCAGATGGTTTCGTAGAATTGGTGTTACAAATGTCGTTGAACTTGCATGGTGGGAGGTAGAGACCATTGTTCCTAAAAAAGGTCTTGAGCTTCAAGTTACCTCTGTTCCATCTCAGCATTTTTCGGGTCGCGGAATCTTTGATAAAGATAAAAGTCTCTGGAGTGGTTTCGTAGTTGATATTAAGCGTTTGTCTAGCGATGGTAAGCGAATGTATTTTGTGGGGGATACGGGCTATAACCCGATAGATTTTAAAGCGATTGGAAAAGCTTTTGGGCAGATGGATCTAAGTCTCATTCCAATTGGAACGTATGTTCCTCATAAGTTTATGGACCCAGTACATATTGATCCCATTAAAGCGACAAAAATTCATATGGAAGTAAATTCTAAGTTAAGTGTTGGGATGCATTGGAAAACATTTAGGCTTTCCTCAGAAGGGGAATGGCAACCACCCTACGATCTTTACCTAGCCCTTAAAGATGAAAACATAGATCCTTTAACTTTTCGAGTATTAGAACCTGGACAAACCATTAACTGGTAGTGCTTGTGCTTCCAAATATTTTTGTTTCTCTGCAAAGTTCCATTCGTGATTTCTTCTTTGAAAGACAAGCGCGAAAGCAATTTTATCAAAATTGTCTCTTCCAAAAGATAGATACCTACTTCAAGCAACTCTATTTCGGAAAAAATCCTTACAAAATAGCGCGCAAGTTTTCGCAGAATGTACATGCAGATCATATTCATAGCTACGGTGAAACGCCGATTGTAACCTATGATGTGATCGCCAAAGCATGTGGTCTAAGCAAAGAAGATACTTTTATAGAACTTGGCTCAGGAAGATCTATAGGGCTTTTTTTTCTCTCATGTATCTATGAATGCAAAGTGATTGGAATAGAGCGTATTCCAATCTTTATTGATTTTGCAAACAAAATTAAAAAGATGTTTTCTCTGTCGAGAATACAATTTTTGCAAGAGGATTTTACCCATAGCAAAATCATCACAGATGCTACAGTGATTTATTTTTATGTAACATGTTTGCAAGAAGATTTGATTTATCAAATGATTGCAAAATTTAAAAATCTACCATCTAGCGTAAAAATTGTTACCATCTCATATCCACTTCTAGATTATGATGCATCTTTTCGAGTTGCGCATGAATTCGAAGTTTGTTTTAACTATGGAAAAGCGACCTGCTTTATTAATCAAAAAATTTCTGGTATCTGAGGGATTATGAAAGAAGAAAAGAAAAAATGTGTACCCTGTACCATCGCAAAAAAAGCATTTACTGCAGATGAAATCAAGCAAGAGCTACATAAAATTTCTTCAGACTGGAGCGTTTTTGATAATCATCACATAATGAGAACTTTCCGATTCAAAAACTTTAAAACTGCTCTTTCCTTCGTAAATGAAATCGGAGAAATTGCAGAGCAAGAAGGTCATCATCCCGATATTGAACTCTCATACGGAAAAGTAAAAATCAAGCTTTGGACACATAAAGTAGATGGGCTTACGGCAAGTGATTTTATATTGGCAGAACATATCGATGCCTGTTTTACAGCAAGACTTGCCTAAGCCGTTTTGCAATTATTGCTCTTTTTAGGTAATCTTATGCCTTTTAAAGCAGCGCACGATATATGAAAAAAAAATCTTTACATCATGATTTAATCCAAAAATCTCAGAATAAATGGCATACAAGGGAAGTTTTAGTGGGTAATGTTGGCGTTGGGGGTGGTAACCCTATCCGCATTCAATCCATGACAACCGCAAAAACCTCAGATATCAATGCAACAGTTGAGCAAATTATCAAGCTTGCCAATATGGGGTGTGAGATAGCAAGGGTTACGGTGCAGGGCAAAAAAGAAGCTAGAGCTTGCGAGGGAATTAAAAATACTCTTTTAAAAAAGGGGTATTCGATCCCTCTTGTGGCAGATATTCATTTTTACCCTCCCGCTGCCATGGAAGTTGTTGAATTTGTAGATAAAGTCAGAATTAACCCAGGTAATTATCTGGATAAAAGAGCGACGTTTCAAACGCTTATCTATGACGATGTTTCGTATCAAAATGAAATCGATCGCATTGAAGAAAAATTTACTCCTCTTGTTGAAAAATGTAAGAGACTCAAGCGTTCTATGAGAATTGGTACTAATCACGGATCGTTATCTGATCGGATTATGAATCGCTATGGCGATACTGCGTTTGGAATGGTTGAGTCGGCGCTGGAATTTGCTAGAGTCTGTAGAAAACTAGATTTTCATGATATTATTTTCTCTATGAAGTCAAGTAACCCAAAAGTCATGATAGAGGCATATAGGCTACTTGTAGCTTCGCAGCAATCACTTGGGTGGGACTATCCACTGCATCTTGGTGTCACCGAAGCTGGTAATAACGAGGATGGTAGAATTAAATCTGCGGTAGGCATAGGATCCCTTCTACTCGAAGGAATAGGGGACACGATTCGAGTATCACTTACAGAAGATCCTTGGAATGAAATAGATCCTTGCAAAAGACTTATTTCTCAGTGCTCCAAAGCTAAACAAAACAAAGCTCTTTTTCCTCGAGGAGCCAAAATAGATAGACAGACGCAACTTTCAAATGATGTTTTTCCATCTAAGGGGTCTGTTTTTCTACGAGTCTCCAAAGAGGAGCTTCTTGCATCTACTTTCTTTGCAGATATAGGCTTGCATAATGCACTATTACTTGTTTCTCAAAACTCTTTACCTGTTGACGCTATTATCATAAATGCAATTGATATTGATCCTGTGACGACACCTATTTTACAGCAATTGGATCAAAAAGAGATGAGAATTTTTGTAGAGAGTGATAACACAAGTATTGATTTTCCTTTTCGTTGCACCTATGTGCATCAAAAAGAGACGCCTCCAAATGGAAAACCATTTGGAATGGTTGTAAACCAAAATACAAGTTTAGAATCTATCTCAGAGTCTAGTCCTGACTTTTTACTTGTAAAGGTCACTTCAGACTCTTTTGCATATGCCACAAACGTGTACAGTTATCTGCAAGCAAATCATTTATCTATTCCTGTTATACTGGAAGGGACATTCTGGGGGAATCCCAAGGATATTTTAATAGAGGCATCTTGCAAGCTTGGATATTATTTTATTGAAGAGATGTTTGAATCAATATCTATCGCAGGGGATCTAAGCATTCAACTAAGAAAAAAACTTTGTTTTGATTTGATGCAAGCTTGTCGAATTCGTTTTTCTAAAACAGATTTTATCGCATGTCCGGGATGTGGCCGAACGCTTTTTAACTTGCAAGAAGTTACAAAGAAAATTCAAGAAGAAACCGATCATCTTCCCAATGTAAAAATTGCTATTATGGGTTGCATTGTTAATGGAATAGGTGAGATGGCGGATGCAGACTTTGGGTACGTGGGATCTAAAACAAATATGATCGATCTATATGTCGGAAAAAAGTGTGTTGAAAAAAATATTGAATTTTCACAAGCTGTGATTAGGCTGATTGCACTAATTAAAGCCCATGGTAAATGGGTGGAGAGAAAGGATGTTATTCAAAAAGAAAAAAATCGCACTTGCAAAGAAGATCGAATCAAGCGCACCAGTGTTCTATCATGAACCCGTTAAAAGAGTATCTTTAGGGAAGGTGGTGACAACCCTATTACTTTTACTATTTGTTTTTTTTGTGCTTAAACTCTAGTTTTTTTGTCACTCGCTTGTGAGAGTAAAAAATAGAAGTAGCTTTCATGATTCCAAGATTGTGATTCAATTGCGGCTTCAAAGTCAAGGAAAAGTTGCGATGCTTTATAAAAATTGCCATACTACATAGACGTAGTTGGGTGTTAATTCTTTTTTCATTGTATTTTTCAAAATTGATTTTTGGAGGCGTTGAAAGCCTATGTCTGCTCCCCCAAACTAAATTTACATCCCGCACGAACTGAGCAAAACAATCAGTTTCGTCTAAGTTTGTAAATTGAAATGCTCTGTATAGAGAAAAAAGAAGGAACTCATTTTCTTGAAGATTTTCTATTAGAGTGTAAATATCATCCTGAGAATTTTCTTCATATAGTTCTATTGCTTTTTGAAGGCGAAAAATGGAGTCTAAAGGAACTTCAGACTGATATAAATGAACATTACTTAAAAATGTTTCCGCCGCCTTCTTATCTGGAGGTAAAAGAGTTGCGTTCCATATGTCTTCAAGTTGAGATTGCGCCTTAACTGCATTTCTTTTAAGAATTGGAAAATAGACACTCATACTTTCTTGGAAATACTCTTGAAAGAACTCCATAGATGTCTCAGTAATTCCCGCTGGAATTTTGGCTTCGGATGACGTTGAGACAGAAGGTGAATCTTTCGCTTCCCCTCGTGGCTCAACCGAAGTTGTATCAATTGAAGATTGTTCTAAAGAATCAAAATTTACAGATGAGTCTACGAAGAGGGAGTTGCTATCTAACTCTGATTCAGCAGCTTCTGCTCCAGCGGGAATTGCTGTAGATGTCTTGTATTCATTATTTGTGAAATTTATTCTGAGATTTATTTGGTTATGTGGAAAAATAGAAGTAAGAGTTGACTCTTCGATTTCGAGTGAAGATAGATATGTATTGCTCTTTTCAGAGTATGAAAGAGCAATAAACAAGCTAACTAAATCGGTGAGTTCTTCTCCATATTCTGTCTTGAATTCACAAGAGAGCGATGTAAAAATAATTTCCTTCAAATGCAATAGATCTTGTTTCCATTTTTTATCAAGTCCTTGCTTGTTTTTACAAAGCAGTGAAATCACATCAGCATTTTCTAATATTCTAAAATTGAGTGGTAATGAGGTAGATGTTGCTCCATAGCCGTCTCGAAGGGTATCGATTTGAATTCGTTCAACTTTATCTACATCATCGGTGCAACAAGTTGATACTAGATATAATCCAATGGGAACTACAACCGTAAAGCTGGAAATGTATAAGAGAACTTTTGTCGCTTTTTCACAAGTAGATGCAGGGCCATCTGAAAATGCGCTTTCATCAAAATCGTATCATCTTTCAAACCAAGTTGGTTTGTTCCTACCTATTCGATGTGCCATTGTCTCTCCAGGTGTGTTTTTAGAACTTGCTGCGCGGTAAAATAATAAGCTAAAACTCCAATCTCAGAATAAGTTTTTATTTGAGAAGAAATATTTGTCGCAAAAGGAAGAATTTTTTGCGTTAATTTTTTTGTTTGAAATACGTTTAGAAAAGCATTGCTGAAAAAACTGTTGGACCAGTCTGGGTAATTGCGGCAGCCATAAATTCCTCGACGGGGATTGGTAAGTAAAGATTTTAATAGATGGTCTTATTCTATCTAAGAAAGATTTCATTTTTTTTGGAAAGTATAACCCAATACAGCTTTGCGTTAGGCAATTTTTCTTGCTAGGAAATGAAAAGAGAAATAGAGTGCGCAATAAATATTGCACTTACATATGTACAAGAGGTTTTTTTGAAGCGGGTAATTATTTGCATTCTATTTTTATTCATACCATTTATGTTTTCGGATGATAAATCGATATATCAGGATCCAGTTTTTCCAGGCTCTTTTTACAAACATGTAGAAATCGATCAGGATAACGAAAATCTCATAGGACACTTAAGTATTACAAGAGATCACCCCATTGATCAGTCTACTTATATTTATGTGAAATTTGCTTTAGAGGAATTTAAAAAGCAGGATGTAAAGTTCATTTTGCTCCATTTGGATACGCCAGGTGGACAAGTGTTTTCTACTCTTAAAATCATCAATCTTTTCAAGAAATTTGATCAAGAGTACGGCATTCCAATTATTAGCTTTATTGATAATTGGGCTGTCTCAGCTGGAGCTATGCTGTCCTATTCTTGTAGATATATTGGAATCGTACCCACATCTATTATGGGCGCTGCGGAGCCTGTTATTGGTGGAAAAAATGGACAAATGGAAAGCGCTTCAGAGAAAGTAAATTCAGCCCTGCGCGCAGAAGTTTCTAATTTAGCAGCTCTATATGGTAGAGATCCTCTTATTGCGAAAGCGATGGTAGATAAAGATCTTATTTTGGTTTGGAAGAAGGGAAAGGCGATTTCGCTGCAATCCAATGAGAGTATCCGAAATCAGGATGTCATTACCAAAGGGGGGAAGCTACTTACTTTAGATGCCACAAGTTTAATCAAATATGGCTTGGCCTCGTTTGAGGTTAGTGGCTTTAGTAACCCATCTCTCATTGAAAATAAGGAAGGGGTATATTCTGCAAAAGATAGCGCTGCGTTTATTAACCAAACTTTGCAAAGCATCCCAAATGCAAAACTGATTACGTACTCGAATTGGAAGATCGATTTTTTTGCTTTTCTATCTCACCCTGCTGTTTCTACTGTTTTATTAATTGGATTTATATTGGGAATGTATATTGAGATGAATACACCCGGGTTTGGTATATTTGGAGCGATCTCAGTTTGCTCTTTGGTGCTCCTTGCCATGTCTCATTTCTCTATTTATACCGTCTCTGTTCTAGAGATTGTTTTTATTTTAGTTGGGATTGTTTTGCTTGCTTTAGAAATTTTTGTGATACCTGGATTTGGACTTATTGGAATATTGGGAGTTATTCTATTAGTGCTGGGACTATTTTTTCTCTCGCTCCCCAATATCGATGGAATGCTCGATTTTGAAAAATTGAGCCTGATTAAAGAAGTAATTCTTGAGCGGGGAATCTATTTTGTGTGTGGTATTTTCCTATCCCTTATTTGTATTTGGCTTTTTTATAAATATCTTGCTACTAAAATCCCCTTATTCAATCGTTTGATTTTGAAAGGCGAGCAAGAAAAAGATCTTGGGTTTTATAGTGGAATAAAAAAAGAACAACTACCTATCCTTGGCGCAGAGGGAATCTCTACCTCGCCACTTATTCCCTATGGAAAAATAGAAATAAATGGTACCCTGTACCACGGTAGATCCGAGGGTGTCTTTATCGAGAAAGGCTCATCCATTAAAGTGATCGATGTTTCTGAAAATATAATTGTTGTTCGAAAATTATTATGATTTTATCTATTCCGCTTGCCGTTATTGGCTTAGTACTTATTTATTTTGAGTTTTTCCTGCCAGGAGGCTTAGTTGGAATTCTAGGAGGATTACTTCTCATAGGTAGTGCATTTGTATTTGCCATGGAATATGGAGGCGCTATGTGGACAACGATTTATGTATTTGTTCTCATTGCTTTGCTTGTTTTTACCATTAAATTTGCTCTTTTTCGAATCAAGCACACGAAAACAAAAAATACGTTGTATTCCAATCAGGATCAAGAGGGTTTTTTTGCATCTTCCTTTCATGAAGATTTGATTGGAAAAGAAGGTGTTGCGGCTTCTAATTTAAATCCATCTGGACATATTTGGGTGGATGATAAAAGACATCAAGCGGTGTCAAACGGCTCCTTTGTTAAGAAAGGAGAAAAAGTAAAAATTATTCGGGGTCAAGGCTCCTATTACGTCGTAAATAAAATAAAAGGAGAATAAAAATGTGGTTACTCGCTGATACAGGTGTCGGAGTTGGATTTTCCGTCATACTTTTAATCATTGCCATTGTTGCACTCATTTTTCTAATTATCTTAGGTAAGTTTATCAGCCTTTGGTTTCAGGCATTTGTGTCTGGAACACCTATTTCTCTCTTTAACATTGTAGGCATGAGCCTTCGAAAAATTCCGCCTAAAGTCATTGTAAATGCCCGGATTAATTCTTTTAAAGCTGGACTCAAGCAAATTTCAGTAGCTGATTTGGAGACTCATTATCTAGCTGGTGGTAGAGTTCTTGAAGCCGTTCGAGCAATGATTGCAGCTGATAAAGCAAATATTAAATTAGAGTGGAGACAAGCCACTGCAATTGATCTTGCAGGTCGCGATATTCTAGATGCCGTAAGAACATCTGTAAATCCAAAAGTGATTGATTGTCCAACAGATGATCCATCTCAATATATTACAGCTGTTGCAAGTGATGGTGTACAATTACTTTGTAGAGCAAGAGTTACCGTTCGAACAAACATCCAACAACTTGTTGGAGGAGCTACTGAAGAGACTGTTATTGCAAGGGTTGGTGAAGGGATAGTAAATGCCATTGGATCTACTGAAACCCATGCTCATGTACTAGCTGCTCCTCAGATTATCACTGAACTTGTACTTAATAAAGGATTAGATGCTCAGACAGCCTTTGAGATATTATCTATTGATATTCAAGATATCAGTGTTGGTGAAAATATTGGAGCGAAGCTTCGCGCTACAAGAGCGCAGTCTGATATGCAGATCGCGCAAGCAAAAGCAGAAGAGCGTAGAGCTATGGCGGTTGCTGCTGATCAAGAGAATATGGCTAAAGTTACTGATATGAGAGCCAAAGTGATAGAAGCAGAGAGTTTAATTCCAAAAGCAATTGCTGATGCTTTCCAAAAAGGGAATCTGGGTGTATTTGATTATTATAAGCTTAATAACCTCAAAGCGGATACCAATATGAGAAAGTCTCTTGGCTCTGATGAAGGAACATCTAAAGAGTAATTTATGGAACTTAGTCCTCTTATATTTTTTATCATAATTATAGCGCTTTTTATTCTTCGAAATATCCTCGATCAAAAAAAAGCGCAAAAAAAACGGGAAGAGCTTGCTCGTCAGAAAAGGCAGTTAAATCCGAGAGATAAAACCAAAGCCTTTGTAGCTAAGAATTCCATCCAGTCTAAAAAGGAAAGAAAGCCTCTTCCTATTTCCAGTATGCAAGTAAAACTTCCACCCATCAAAGATCAATTTTCTGTTAAAGAGGATACGATGGTCTCAATAGAAAAAATGCAGCCGATTCTAACCATCCCATCTGAAAAAGCACTCGTCTCTTTTCCAGATCAAAAGCACTCTTCATTAAAAAAACTTTTTGATTCTAAAGGATCCAAAAGAAAAGCAATGATAATTTCTGAAGTTCTTAAAAATCCTTATATATCTAATAATTAGTTTGAATTCTCTAATTAATTAAAGCATATGTTATTAACATGCTTTTTTCTTTTTAAAAATTAGAGGTTTTTGTATTATCACCCTTTAAAATTAATTAGAAAGCTGTATATGTCAGGTATTATGAATTACCCTCTTGAGGGATTTGCGAACTTTGAATTATTTAATAGAGAATTGTTTTCATTGTCCGGTGATAATCTAGATGATCGATTTCGATTTGAGACCATTGTTAGAAATCATTCTGAAAGAGTTCAAATGATCGATACTAGAACGAACCGTACGTATGTAGGAGAAGATGCATCAATCGTTGTCATCAAAGAATTTTTATTACTTGGCGCTATCCCAATCTACACAGCTGCTAAGATGACATACCAGTTTGCGGTGACTATTTTTGACTTATGCGAAAATTCAAAAAATGTTGCATGCTCGCTCGTTAGAAGTGGAGATAGCGTTCGTGTGACAGCTGCCAACTTTGTGAGTGATCTAAAAAAAGATCTATATGAAATTGCAA
This sequence comes from Chlamydiota bacterium, assembly GCA_021772245.1. Classification (GTDB taxonomy): domain Bacteria; phylum Chlamydiota; class Chlamydiia; order Chlamydiales; family Simkaniaceae; genus JAJFMG01. The sequence continues at coordinate 16,109 of JAJFMH010000079.1, forward strand.
GATCACCAATCTATGCCATTGCATTAGAATTTGCAGCTTTAAAGGGAGTGGTAGAAACCAAGTTTATTGATTGGAATAAAGCCTTAGAAGCGAAAGTCATTTTTGCAGACATAGAAGCAAACTGGCACAACAATGCAAGACATACGAGGGGTATTCAGGTTTATGCAGAAGGTCGGATTGCATATAGCGAAGTGGAAACAACTTATTTAGCGCAATGCTTTCAGCCCTATAGAAACCACGTGAGGCATATGCAATTGGTGCCTAATTAAATTTCTGGGTCGAAGTGAGATCTGAGACTTCGAATGTCACGAATCATGAAAATCGCACTGGATTAGGATGTGGTTGTTTATTTGGAACTATACCTGTCACAGAATCAGAGGAAGCAGAAGGTGGCTGAACTAAAAATTGCGATGGCTTACGCTTTCAGCAGCATTTATATGTTTTTTTTAATTCCATAGAGAAGATAGAGAAGAGAAGATTTTTATGACGAGTTATTTAGATGCAGCATTATCTTGTTTTGTAGAACCAGGTCTTCTAAATGGTGATCTTTTTGCTCAAGAGAATGAAGTTATCAATGATAGATTCGAATATGTACGCGTTAAAGCTCTAAATAGCAATGGCACTTACATAAATGATCGGAACGCAACTTCTGAGAACACTCCTTTGGTACGAGAGTTCTTAGTCGATTATCGAACTGGATATATGTACAAGCCGGATCCAATATCTCATGTTGTAATAAAGAACTTAGTCTTATGTATTCTAATTCTGCCCTTCACCGCTGCTAAAATGGCATATTTTGCAGCAAGAGTAGTTGTCTATTTTCCTATAAATACGGCATTGGCTTTATATACTACTTTTTCCGCTGCTATTTATGGATCCGAGAACGAAGAAGTTTCTGCTGCTTACATCCATATTAAAGATAAATGTTTTGAAGATTTATATAATATTGTTCGATCACCGATCTACGCCATTGGAATGCAGCTAGCAGCAATTAAAGGCACTCTTGAATATTTACTTATCGATGCAAAAAAAGCTTTAGAGGCCAAAGTAATCATGGCTGATATTGAATCAAAGTGGAACTATGATACGCTGGAATCAGGAGATGTGAGGCATTTTGTCCATCACATGAACATAGATCGAGTGCAAGCTGTATTCTTGCCATGGTGTTTTCAACCTCTTGATGATTTAAATTTCATATATTCGAATGGAATAAGAAAATATGAAATCATTTCTAGAAGAAGTCGCGTAGAAGAACTTCATAATACAAACACCTTGCGAGTTTTGCAAAATGTATTTCAACGAATGTTTTAAGAATTTGTTGCTTGATTTTCTTTTGTTTTATCCCATGAAAACTCAGAGATGGCCCTAACTTCAAGTTGAGACTCGGCAATTACAATTTGTTTTCCAGCAATTTCTACTAGATAAAGAGCGCTTTTAGGACTAATGGCTCGTTTTTCTAAAACTTTGATGGTTTTTTGACCATTTACATTACGAATACGAGTACCTGACATTCTTTTTACTACTTTGGTAAGGACAATAAGAGCTGTAACAAGTACGACAAGTGCAATAATTGTTTTAAAAAACATACTTTCAAAGTTTTGAGTCAGGGTTTCATGATCATCAGGCTCATACTCTTTTGAGAGTGAATCATCATTTAAATCTTTATTTACTAGGATCGTCTCTTTTACTTCTTGAGGAGAGCTATCCTCTGCGATTAATGAAAAAGATAAGAATAAAAAGGACAAAAAAATAGAAAGAGAAGACTTTATCATGATATAGTAGTATCCAAAGATTTATAAAGATTACAGATTTTCAACTTCTTGGATTATTTCCAAGTAAAAAATACAAATAGGGACTTAAATGGGAAAGAAAGCCACGATTGCTCTTGATATTGATGGAACGATATCTGATGATACAAAGCGTATCCCAATCCCTGTTGCCACTTACCTGAACTCATTGCATAAAGATGGGCACACACTCATCTTTTTAACGGGTAGACCCTTTATGTATGCAATGACAGCTCTTGGGAAGCTGTCATTCCCATATATTCTTGGAGTTCAAAATGGCTCTGATATTATAGAAATGCCCAAGAAAAAAAGAGTGATTCACAATTATTTTTCAAAAAACATTTTAACGCATTTGGATAAACTCTATGAGAATGAAAATGAAGATTACTTGATTTATGCAGGTTTTGAGAAAGGGGACTTTTGTTATTACCGAAAAGATAAGTTTTCAGCAAAGATGCTTGATTATCTAGAGCTATTAAAAGCACTAACACCAGCGCCCTGGGAGTCTGTATCATCCTTTGATGCAATAGAGCAAAATTCATTTCCATTGATTAAATGTGTGGGGCAAGAGGCTCATATGAAACATATCGCATCAAAGATGCAAGAATTATTCGATTTAGAGATTGTAACGATTGCAGATCCAATTGAAAAAGGACTCTACTTAAATTTACTCACTCATCCTAAAGCAAATAAAAAATCTGCTTTAGAGCAAATTATACAGTCTTATGAATACAGAAGTCCGGTTATAGCTGCAGGAGATGACTATAATGATCATGCTATGCTTTCTTTTGCGGATATTTCCATTGTAATGGAAACAGCCCCTAAAGGAATGCACAACGTGGCTGACATACTCGCAAAATCATCGAATGATTGCGGCATTATTGACGCTTTGCAAGAAGCGCTTAAGAGGTTTTAGATGAAAACAATAGATATGAGAAGAGAGCTGATTGATAAATCGCTACAAGAGTTTAAAAGATGGGTGTCTGTAAAAACAAAGCTTGTTCATTTTTCCTATGAGGATAAGTCACACTCCGATTATGTTTGTCCTCTATATGAAAATTTCTGCTATTTGTTGGCTCTTTTTGAGTCTAAGCAAAAAGAGAACATTTTACACGCCAAAGAGCTTCTTGAAAAATTACTTGCTTTTCAGAATTTTATGGATGAAGAAAGTATAGGAGGGTTTCCTATCTACCTTCACGAGTATCCCAAATGCAAAAATACGTACCTACATGTGCATATTCTGTATCCGCTCTACTATATTTTAAAAGGATATGAAAATGTTTTAGAAAAACATCTCATAGAAAAGCTCGCAAGAGCAATAGATGCTCTATACGATAGAGCTTTGAAAACGCATGAAAGTTTCCCGTATAAAGATGCGATGCTTCTAAAACTTAAAGCCTTTACAAGTGCATACAAAAGTATGGAACAAATGTCGCTGGAAGACTTTGCAATCGATACCAATTCTTCCAAAGTAATTGCAGAGACACTCGTTGCTCTTCAGATGGCGAATCCTTCAAAAGAGGTAATTAAAGAGGTTCTTTCAAAGGCTTCTGCTTTTTGGAGCGTAGAGTATCAGACCTACATTGGACCTGCAATAAAGGAGTACCAAGAAAGATTCGATCCTGCTCTTACTATGCTTGATCTATTTATGGCTTTATCTCTTCAAACAGATTTGTATAAACTAAAACAGCCAAGTTCTCTTTTGATGCATGCGCCTCTTATTTTCCCTTTTGATATTGATCAAATAGATGATTCCATAGCATGTCATGATCCAAGCTGGGAAATTACTAAAAAAGATGGTTTACATCTTAGCTCACGCAAAGAGTTTTTACCATCTGATGATCCTCTTGGGCCATCACATCATCTTTTTCGGGCTCTTTGGAAAGAGGAAAAATCTTTGCATAGTTTTGTGTGTCAGGAAAAAAGCCTTGCAATGAGCTTTTTGAATGATCAGGAAACATCTTTTCTTTTTACATATTCTCCTGAATTGCCTGGTGAGGGTAAAAAAGAGTATGAGCTTGCCCTTTTTACAAATATCGAAAAAGATAAAGACATTTTGGTAAACAATGAGAAATCTACCGTGTTTAATTTAGGTGATACCATCTCTATTGTGACTAAGACGAAAACTCTTAATCTTTCTTTTGAGATTGTAGAAGGAGAGGGGCGGATACTTGGACATCTTTTTTATGGAAATAGACCATCGCAATTGATTGAAGATATTTTCCAAGCTTTCGATTGGAAAATATCTTTAAGAACACTTGAGCGCTCTGAAAATCTAAAAGTAAAACTTAAGCTTCATTGGAGCTAAGCGCTGCGCTATCAACAGCGAGGCCCATTGCATGCATACCATTGTCTACATAAATAGTTGATCCTGTAATGGCTGAGGCCATAGGAGAAACTAAAAATAGAGCCGTGTTTGCAATTTCTGAGGCTTTTAGATCTTTTTGAATGGGCGCATTTGCATGAGAATAGTTGATCATATCATCGATAAATCCAATTGCTTTTGCAGCTCTTGATCCAAGAGGTCCTGCAGAGATGGCATTAATTCGAATGCCCCACTTTCTTCCTGCTTCAAAAGCAAGTGTTCTTGTATCACTTTCAAGAGCTGCTTTTGCAGAACTCATGCCACCACCATAACCTGGGATCGCTTTTTCAGATGCCATATAGGTTAGGTTAATGGTTGCGCCTCCTTGATTCATAAGGGGGCCAAAATGCTGCACAAGGGATACAAAAGAGTATGATGAAGAACTAATCGCTGCTAAATATCCTGATCGAGAAGTTTCTAGAAGAGGTTTTTTTACCTCTGGTCCATTCGCAAGCGAATGGATAACGTAGTCAATTTTTCCAAAGTCTTTTTCAATTTGTTGAGCAACTTCTGTTACGGTGTAGCCTGATGCAGATTTGTATCGTTTGTTTTCCTTAATATCCTCTGGAACATCTTCTGGTGTATCAAAGCTAGCATCTAAGGCGTATACTTTCGCAAATTCCAAGAGCGAGCCGTCAGATAGTTTACGAGAAGCATCAAATTTGCCATTTGATAAAGAAGTGGTAAAAATTTTTAGAATAGGTGTCCATGTACCTACAATAATTTCGCAACCAGCATCAGCAAGCTCTTTAGCAATGGCCCAACCAAAGCCCTGATCATCGCCTATGCCCGCAACAAATGCTTTTTTACCTTTCAAACTCAATTTATTCATAGCTAGTTACCAAAGTTTTTTATTCATTTTGAAGTCTAAATATACCATATTTTATAAAACAAGGCTAGTATCGAAAAATGCATTTAGATAAAATGCATTTACAGCATGAACATTAAGGATGCGATATATGACTCAAAATAAAGTAGCAATGGAAGTGCATTTAGAAGACAGTTTGCGTTGTAAATGCGTGCAAAAAGAAAGCGGCGCTCAAATTGAAACAGATGGTCCATCTCAGTTTAAAGGCCTCGGTGAACACTTTTCTCCGACCGATCTTTTAGCAGTCTCTTATCCAGCATGTATTTTAACTGTCATGGGAATTAGGGCACAAAAGTTAAAAGTTGCCCTTACAGGTATAAAAGCAAGTGTTTCTAAGCAAATGGTAGATTTACCAGTTCGGAAAATTACAGAGCTTGATGTGCAGGTAAGCTGCCCTGTAACTTTTCCTGATGAGATTAGAAAGGAGCTTGAAGACGCTGCAAATCATTGCCCCGTGCATTTTTCTTTGGCAACTGATATGAAAAAGACAATCACATTTACTTGGGGACAAGCTTGAAGTTATTTACTCTAGACGCTCTTCTAGATCATTTTTCTGGATCAATGCCGAGTAACCTGCTTGCAGGTTATATCATTTCATTACCTGATCCAGCAGAGAGAAATTTTGTGTTGCAAAAGTTTTTCGATATTCTTTCAAATAAAAAAATTGACTTCGATGTATTGCGCTTTAATGATGATGGTTTGGAGAAGCTTTTAGCAGAACTATCTTCCTTTTCTATGATGGATAATAGACGAGTACTTGTTCTTGAAGATGCGGACATATATACCGTAAAAAAATTACAATCTTGTTTAGATTTATTACAAGGCTCTTTAGATCTAACTGTTTTTTTTCTCGGAAAGATGAATAAGTCACTTACGAGTTTCTATACAAAGGGAAGCGATGTACTTGGATGTTTTGATATTTCTAAAGAAAAACCATGGGATCAAAAGGCAAGAATTATTAAATGGCTTTCCCTTTCACTGCTAGCTGCAAATAAAAGATGCACATGCATAGATTATCTACTAGATAGGGTTGGAACTTCTTTTGCAACGCTCTCACAAGAAATAGAGAAATTGATTTGCTACGTAGGCCTGCAAGCAGATATTACTCAAAAGGATATTAATGCAATTTGCGCTCCATCGAGCGCTATCAATCAGTGGCAATTTGCCGATAAAGTAATCTTTGGAAGGCTCAGTAGCATTGATGTCACAAGCGCTGCTGTAGAAGACTTTCATTTCTATCTATCTCTTTTTAGAAAGCAGCTTCAACTTGGATTGCAAATGAGTGTTGCAACTCCTGATCAAATAGCAACCTCTTTTCCTAAGCTTTATCCTAAGAAAAGAGAGCAACTTTCATCACTTTCTAAAAGACTGGGATCGTCTTATTTTCAAAAAGGTCTAAATCAGCTTTTTGAAATAGAATCCCTTTCCAAATCAACAAGTGTGGATTTAAAGCATCTTCTCGAGATGTTTATTTTAAAATTAGAAAAAGAAAAGATGGCGCTATGAAAAAAGGAAAATTGCTTTTACTTCCCAATTTACTCGGAGAGGGTGATGTCGATGATTTTTTTCCAAAAAATCTCGAAAATAGAATCAATGAAATAGATTTACTCATTGCTGAAAATGAGAAGGAAGCTCGGAAGTATCTTAAGCGATTTACATTTGTTGGTAGAGAGTTTCGTGATATCCCCATACGAGTACTCAATGAGCATACTTCTGATCAAGAGCTACATGAACTTATAAAGCTCATAGATCAAAAGACAGTAGGCCTCGTGTCAGATGCAGGGCTTCCTGTTCTTGCAGATCCAGGATCTAGTCTCATTCAGCTTGCCAATCAAAACAATATTGAAGTTATACCAATCGTTGGTCCGTCATCTATTGTATTTGCATTGATGCTCTCTGGTTTCTCTGGGCAAAGCTTTACTTTCCATGGGTATCTCCCAAGAAAAGAACCTGATCTTGCAGCGTATGTGCAAAAACTTATTAAATCACCTCAAAGTCATACTCATATCTGTATTGAAGCCCCTTATAGAAATGAGAAGTTTTTAGACTTTCTAATCAAATCATTGCCAGGTAGCGCGACTTTATGTGTTGCAACGGATATTACGCTCAAGACCCAAGAAGTTACGATCAAAAAAGTATCTGCATGGAAAGGCTCTAATGCTAATTTGCATAAAAGGCCATCAATTTTTTTATTTCAGATTAAATAAGTCTCACTGCTATTTCATCATGAAAAAGTAATCCTTTTTCAGACAGGGCAATTATAGAATTTGATTGAGTTAGGAATCCCTCTAATGTCAGCTTATCAATTTCACTTTGCATATCTGATGGAAGATGTCCCCATTTTTGTTCAAAAATGGGAATGTCGATGCCTCTGAGCAAGCGCAATTGCACACAAAACTGCTCTTTGATTCTTTGCTCTTTTGGAAGAGTTTCTTCAAAAGAAAGGGGAGATTCGGAGCTTTTGAGTTTACTCGCATATTTAGAAAGAGATACAACGTTTTGAAAACGAGAGCCGTTAAAGAAACTAAAGCTAGATGGCCCATATCCTAAATGATTTCTTCCCAGCCAATAGCCGGTATTGTGTTTAGAAATAAGGTTTTCCTTTGCAAAGGCAGAGATCTCATATCGCTTGAAACCTGCATCACAGATTGAAGTTATAGCCATGTTATGTAGCTGCAGGCTAAGCGCGTCGCTAGGCAGTGTTTTTTCGAGTTTTTTTCGAGTTTTATAAAAGTTTGTCCCTGGCAAAATGTCTAGATTATATAACGAAATATGCGTTATGGGAAGAGATGGCAATATATCTAATGTTTTTTGAAAGGAGGATGCAGTTTGCTCCGGCAAGTCATACATCAAATCAATAGAAATGTTTTTCATGCCATTTTCTGATGCTGTTTTAATAGCATCCAACGCTTTGGATGCATTATGCTCTCGTCCAATTGTTATAAGTGTATTATCAACTAACGATTGGACCCCTAGACTTAATCGATTGATACCACAGGATAAGATCTTTTGCACTAGATCAGCTGTGATATCATCTGGATTGGCTTCTATCGTAATTTCAACATCAGAGGGAATTTGCAATCCACTTTGAAAAATAAGAGTTAGAATTTTCTCGATGCCATCTACAAATAAACTGGGTGTCCCTCCACCAAAATAGATGGATCGGATGGTAGCGTTTCCAATCAATGGGAGTTTTTGCTGCCACTCTAATAAAGTAGCGTCTAGTAAAAGCTCTTTATGAGAAGTATTTTCTGGTATGACATAGAAGTGGCAGTAGGGACATTTTTTTCTGCAGAAGGGGATATGAAAGTAAAGACTGAGCTCTTCTACCATGAATCAGAGTCAGGATCTTCTAAAATACCTCGTTTCCATCTGCTTTTATCACTAAAAGGATCTTCTCCATCATCTTCATCAATAGAGGTGCGATCATCACTGTCTTCAGCTGAGATGGTGGTAGCCTCTGTTTCAAAAGACTCTGTTTCCATATTAAGACCAGCATCCGTCATATTTTCAGAATCCATTCCAGGAATCGTCTGAGGCTCCTGATATACTGGCTTACCTGATTGACCACGCTTCGGAGCGATGTACTCCTCAACCTCTCCGGTCTCTTTCATCCGTTTTAGACGTTGGTGCTCTTCTTCAATTTTTTGTTTGAAAATGTCAATTTCAGCCTGGTGCTTTTCAATATCACCCTTAGGAACAAGGCCGAGTTTTAGCCACTGCTCTAGGTTCTCTAGTTCTTTCTCTAATTTTTTTATTCGATCACTTTTCATAAAATTCCCTTAAAAACGCGTACAGATTTTGCCATAGCATCAAAAAAAATGGAAGATTTGTTTAATAAAAGACACATTTTTTCCATTTGGTAAAAATGTGTCTTTTACAAAAGCTTTGGTTTTTTGCAAATATTTTTTATAGAAAACTTCGAGCTAAATGATTTATTCATTGAGAATAAAGCCTTTAATTGAATTTCAAGTAGCTGAAACATTCTTAATTTGCTTATTATAAATAATTTAAGAGGTGGCAAAGAAAAGATAAAATCTGTGTTTCATTCTTTCTGTAAAACTTATGTGTAACGGTAGGTCTTCTGAAACACCTATAGAAAAACACATTATTCAAATATCTCTTACTATAATTAGAAATATTATGATGGAAGTTGCGGTTTTGCTACCCAAAAAAGCTCGAAAGAAGCGTGTTTAGCAACTAAAAGAACGAATGTCTTGTAAGGGAGAACTAGTCCAACTCGATGGCTCAGGTCATGGAGTGTTTTGAGGAAAAACAACCTAGAGGTAGCTTCACTTCTTTGTCTGCTCGATGATCCTGATAACGAGAGTTATTTCGCTTCTTCGAAATGAGGCCTTTATGCCCGAATAAACGAAAGCTTAGACATAACCTTTTTACCCGTATAATACTTAGATTCAAGAATATAGCTGCTTCAGGTTGAGTAAGACGCTTGACTATAACCCTCTCAATTATTCTTGATCTGTCTAACTCTTTGTTACTCATAGTTATACACCCCTTCATAGCTCCTCCTTTAATGTAAGCTCAATTCTAGCTCTAACAGAAAAAGGGGACATTTTCATTAAACGCTTACAAAAATAAGGTTAAAGGTTTATTTAAATTGTAAATTATTATATAATTTTAATAATAAATTAACAACTAAAAGCGTTTGTATCGTATAAAGATCCAGAATTTGTTGGGGAAAGGCTTGCATATTATGTCTTGGCCATCCATGCAGAAACCCCTGGTTTTCAGACAGATGACCTAGATTTTGGAAACAAGCATATGTTTGATGATCTTGAAATCTTTGTAGAAGCAACTCTAAGAGTCAGAGTAGAGCAACAAGAAATATTAAGTGAGACATAAGAATCTATGGCAGCTATAAATAATAATGATAAAAACTATCTTTCAGAACTTCCTCCTGAAGTGGCTGCAGAAGTATGTAAACATTTAGACCTCGAAAGTGCTGCGTCCTTTGCTATGACTTGTAAGGGAAATAATTCTATATATAAAGAGCATCGAGCAGGGAAAGTCGAGGAGCTACATCGGCAGCAAACACAGCTAAAAAAGTTAGAAGATATTATCAGAAGGGTCTTTCCATATAATTATGAAGAGCATACACAAAGAGGCTTTGATCCCTTGCAACCTAAAACTCTGCATGATTTAGCATGTATGACTACGGTAGAATTTGAAGATATTCCTGCTGAAGAATTTATTACTTATTTTGAAAATCTGCCAAATC
>JAJFMH010000080.1 GCA_021772245.1 Chlamydiota bacterium
TTGATCCCTTGCAACCTAAAACTCTGCATGATTTAGCATGTATGACTACGGTAGAATTTGAAGATATTCCTGCTGAAGAATTTATTACTTATTTTGAAAATCTGCCAAATCATATTGTAAATGAAGTGAAAGCTGCAATCGAGGGTTATGACAATCTCAAAATTGATCCTGAAAGATTCAAAAAAAGCATTTTTAACAGATTGAAATCAGTAGATGAATTTTTAGATGTTACAGTGAGGAAGACATCGCACCTTATGGAAGTAGAAATTCCTTTCCTACAAAATGAAATTGACCTTGTAAAAGCAGAGAGCTTCATGACGTTATTTGGAGCTTTGCCTAGAGGTCTTCAAGCAACAATACAGAGTTTGTTACCAGAACAGAGTTTGATACCAGACTTTGATGATCTGCAGACAAATGATCTGCAGACAAATGATCCGATTGCTTTGATGGTTGCAATTCAAACTGTAATGGAAACAGCTGATGCTGGTTTAAGAAATCAGCTTAATGAGGGCTTCCCGCTGTAACTTATTTTTGAATGTTCATAAGTTTTTAAAATAGAGCCATTATCGATAGCAAAAAGCGCCGAGCTTTTGCAGGTGTCAGGATTTCGAGGTTCTACTTATGATATTTATAAAATTTTGAGTGTTTTAGGTGGAATTCCCAGGTATTTGGAGCAAGTAAATGCTGGTATGAATGCAGATGAAACTATTAAGCAACTTTGTTTTGATAAAGGTAGTCTGCTTTACTTGGAGTTTGATCGGATATTTTATGATTTGTTTAATGGCAAAGGAGCAACCTATAAAAAATTGTAATGTCATTAAAAGGGGGTATGAAAACCTTAGCAGAAATCAGAACATCCATAGAGTTTTCACATAGTGGAACTTTAAGCAAGCTTGTGGATCACTTGATAATAGCAGGTTTAGTAAAAAAGCAATATTTGTGGTCTTTTAAAACAGCAAAACCTCTGAAGCAAAGCCTATATCGAATATGCGATCCCTTTATACGTTTTTATTTGAGAGTTATTGAGCCAAGTCAGAGCAAGATTGATCTTGGTGCCTTTGATAATATGACTCTTAGTCAGTTACCTGGATATGAGGCTCATATGGGATTGCAGTTAGAGTATCTTCTTTTGCAAAACCGCTTATTTTTACTCAAAGCAATAGGAATATCTCCAGGGGATGTTGTTTGTGATGGCCCGTATCGACAAATGAAAACAAAAAAAATATCTGGATGTCAGATAGATTATCTTGTTCAGACAACTACCAAAAATCTATACGTTTGTGAATTCAAATTCAAACGACGTGAAATTTTTCCTGATATTATCGATGCAATGAAGACAAAATTAAAAGCTTTGCAAGTTCCAAAAGGCTACGCTGTAGTACCTGTTTTATTTCATATAGGTGGCGTTGCTCCCTCAGTAGATACATCAGGTTTTTTCTATCGAGTGATTGATATTGCAGACTTTTTGGAAGACGTTTAAGACGTAGATTCCTTGTTTATTTTCAAATTTTTTCTTGTCCAAGGTGAAAATTTGTGATATAACAGGTTGTAAGGCCTGAGCGTGAGGAATAGATGAGTGAGTCGTTTTCGTTTTTACACATGACTAATTTAAATTATATTGAGAAACTCCATGGGCAGTTTTGCTCGGATGAGTCTGTGCTTGATGATCAGTGGCGATCTTTTTTCCATGGAATGGAGCTTGGCGCTGAGGTTGTTGGATCTAAAGAGACATCTTCATCTCTGCAACCTTTAATCGATGCCTATCGAAGATATGGTCATTTACTTGCCGATAGTAATCCCATAGCGGAGGTGCCAGATACGTGTGATGAGCTCAATATAGAAAATTTCAACTTGCAAGAGAGTAGTTATCACTTTCCATTGCTCAATGATGAAGAAACACCTGTATCAACGATTATAGATCATCTGAAATCGATCTATTGTAATAAGATTGGCTTTGAGTATATGCACATCGATTCGAAAGAGCTCATTGACTTTATTAAAGACCAGATCGAACCAAATCTAGAAATCAAATTCAGCAATGAGGAAAAGCAAGCCATTATCGACTCTCTTATAAAAGCGGAGAAATTCGAATCCTTTATTCATAGAAAATATCCAGGTCAAAAGAGATTCTCTCTTGAGGGTGGAGAGACACTTATTCCCATGATGAACGCTCTTATTGAAGCTTGCGCATCTACCCCTATCGAAGAAGTAATCGTAGGGATGGCGCATAGAGGAAGATTAAGCATATTAGCCAACATATTTGGAAAATCTTACGCAAGTATGTTTCAAGAATTTGAAGCTGGATATATCCCACCCATTGAAAAAGGGTCTGGGGATGTAAAGTATCATAAAGGATACCAGTCAAAACGCAACTTCGAGGGTGGCAAAGAGATCTTTTTAGATCTCATTGCCAATCCCTCTCATCTAGAGGCTGTAAATCCCATAGTGGAGGGAAAAGCGCTTGCTAGATCTTGGCTTAAGAAAAAAGATCACTCTTCTTTGCCGATCCTAATTCACGGGGATGCGGCTGTAGCAGGGCAGGGAATCGTATATGAGACGTTGCAACTTGCAGCAATCAATGGGTATGCAACTGGTGGGACTGTGCATCTGATTATCAATAACCAAGTGGGATTTACAGCAAGCCCCAAGCAAGCAAGATCTACTAGGTATGCAACTGACATTGCCAAAGCCTTTAATATCCCCATTTTTCATGTGAATGCTGAAGACCCAGAAAGCTGTGTATGGGTTACAAAACTTGCTCTTCTAATTAGGGAAAAATTCCATATTGATGTCTTTATCGAATTAAATTCTTATCGCAAATATGGTCACAATGAGGGTGATGAGCCTAGCTTTACCCAACCTGTTCTCTATGATCTTATTCGAAAGAAGAAAAAAATACATGAGCTCTATATCGAAAAGCTATTACTTGAAAGTGCTTTTACAAAGGATTTTCTAGATAATATGCAAACGCAGTTTGATCAGCTTTTAGAAACTGAGCAGCAAAAAATTAAAAATGGGGGAAAAGAGCAAATCCAAATTGATTCTACGCCAACCGTTGAAGAGAAAAAAGCAATTCCATCTCAAGTCCTCTCTAAAGAGGACTTGATTTTGCAAACAAAAGCCTTTTGCTCTTTCCCTGAAAATTTTACGCCTCACCCAAAAATTAAACGTATCTTTGATGAACGCCTTGAGGTTCTTGATAAAGACCCTAATGAAAAAGCAATCGATTTTGGTATGGCTGAATATCTTGCTTATAGCTCTTTATTAACAAAGGGTGTACCGATTCGAATCTCTGGGCAAGATTCAAGAAGGGGAACTTTTTCTCATCGCCATGGCGCTATTACCGATCAACAAAGTGGAAAAAGATATTACCCACTCTCTAACCTTTCTAAAGACCAGGCGAGTTTTGATGTGTTTAATTCTCCCTTATCTGAATATAGTGTACTTGGATTTGAGTTTGGGTATTCGATCGGTGATCCAAGTGCACTTGTCATTTGGGAAGCGCAATATGGCGACTTTGCAAATGGCGCGCAAATCATCATAGATCAATTCATTGCATCATCTTCTACCAAATGGGATATGGCAACTTCTCTTACGTTATTTCTGCCTCATGGGTATGAAGGGCAAGGCCCAGAGCACTCATCTGCAAGACTTGAGAGATTCTTGCAGCTTGCTGCAGATGATAATATTCGAATTTGCGTGCCAAGTACGCCAGCGCAGCTGTTTCACTTGATTCGTTTGCAAGGCTTGCATGAGGATAAAAAGCCTCTTATCGTTTTTATGCCAAAGGCAAACTTGCGTCTCAAGGAATCGACCTTTGATGAGTTAGTTAATGGGTTTTTTCAAGCGGTTATTGAAGATGAAAATTCAGACAAAAAAAAGATCCAAAGGATTCTTTTTTGCTCTGGAAAAGTTGCTTTTGATCTTCTTTCTCAAAAACAAGAGCGAGCAGCAGAGCATATTGCAATTATAAAATTAGAGCAAATTTACCCCTTTCCGAAGGAAGAATTGCAAGCGATTTTGCAGTCTTATCCTTCTGTAAAAGAGTGCTTTTGGGTGCAAGAAGAACATCAAAATATGGGGGCTTATACAAAAGTTTTTCCAGAATTTCGAGAAGTTCTCGATGATAAAATACAACTTCGCTATTGTGGCAGAAAAGAGAGCGCCTCACCAGCTGCCGGGTCTTCAGCGCTTCATAAACAACAGTTGCAAGAATTTATCGAAAGGGCTTTTTCATGAAGGTTGATATCATCGTTCCAGAAATAGGGGAATCTGTCACAGAGGGAACCATCGCCTCTATCCTCAAACAATCAGGTGAGTATGTACAAAAAAATGATGAAATTATTGAAATTGAAACAGACAAAGTAAATCAAGTTCTCTATGCGCAAGAAGCCGGAGTTGTCTCTTTTGATGTTACAGCCGGAACTGTTGTCAAAGTAGGGCAGAAAATTGGCTCAATTGATACAGATGCAAAAGCTTCAGATGGAGCTGAGCCTCCAAAGACAGCAGCGCAGGCAGAGGAAACTCCAAAAGATGCTTCAGTAAAGGATACAGCGCCTCCTAAGCAGGATTCAAAGAGCGAGACTAGAGTCTTTGCCGACTCTTTTGTCTCTTCTTTAAAAGAAGAGCCAAAAGATCTTTCTCAGGAAACAAAAGAAGAGCTTACTCCTAATCTTCCCAAACAGGATCCTTCTGCTAAATCTCCTGAGAAGCCAGTAGAGACCGGCGTTACCCGCAAAAAGATGAGCTCTCTTCGTAAAATCATAGCAAAACGGCTTGTAGAAGTAAAAAATACAACAGCAATGCTCACTACATTTAACGAAGTGGATATGAGCGCGATTATGGCAATACGCGCTAAAGAAAAAGAGTCTTTTCCTAAAAAGCATGGGATAAAGCTTGGCTTTATGTCCTTTTTTGTAAAAGCTGCAGTCAATGCATTAAAAGCCTTTCCTGATGTAAATGCCTTTATCGATGGGGATGAAATTGTCTATAATGATACGTATAATCTTGGCATTGCAGTATCAACAGAAAAAGGGCTTATGGTTCCAGTGTTACGATCAGCTGAGAATATGGGGTTTGCAGATGTGGAAAAGACCCTCAAAGACTACGCTGAAAAAGCGCGCTCTGCCAAACTATCCGTTAGTGACCTAAAAGGTGGTTCATTTACCATCACAAATGGTGGAGTTTTTGGATCTCTACTATCTACACCTATTTTAAATCCTCCTCAAAGCGCTATTCTTGGTATGCATGCCATCGTTAAAAGACCAGTAGCGATCGATGATAAAGTCGTTATTCGTCCTATGATGTATTTAGCTTTAAGTTATGATCACAGGATCATTGATGGTAAAGAGGCGGTATCATTTCTTGTTCATATGAAAGAGTCTTTAGAAGATCCTTCTAAACTCCTACTTGATTTTTAAGGAGTTTTTTAGTGGAAGAATATGATCTTATCGTTATCGGCTCTGGTCCTGGTGGCTACGTAGCAGCAATTAGAGGCGCTCAACTGGGCCTTAAAGTGCTTTGCATTGAGAAATACCCCAAACTTGGTGGTACTTGCTTAAATGTGGGATGTATACCGTCTAAAGCTCTTCTTCACTCCACGGAAATGCTTTCTAAATTAAAGCATACAGGATCTGATAATGGCATTTCTATTAAGGATCTCTCCTTTGACTTTCCTAAGATGATGGAGCGTAAGCAAAAGATTATATCCAACTTTAATATGGGCATCACAGGGCTTTTTCGCAAAAATAAAGTAGAGACCCTTTTTGGAGTTGCTTCTTTCAAAGATAAGAATACTATTTCGGTTGCAACTGAGGGAAAAGAAACCCTTGTTACTGGTAAAAATATTATATTAGCCACAGGCTCAAAACCCACAGAACTTCCCTTTTTACCCTTTGATGAAAAGATTGTGTTATCGTCAACAGGAGCGCTATCCCTTACAAAACCACCTAAAAAGCTTGTTGTCATAGGAGCTGGAGTTATTGGAGTAGAGCTTGGCTCTGTTTTTCAAAGGCTTGGCTCTGAGGTTATTTTTTTAGAGTTTTTAGATCAGATTTGTAGTCCATTAGACCAGGAGCTGGCTAAAGAGTTTCAGAAGATTTTAGAGTCTCAAGGGCTTGCCTTTTCTCTTGGATCTAAGGTAACAGGCGCTGAGACCTCTCAAGATTCTATCCAGATCAATTATGAGATAAATGGAGAGAAGAAACATATCAAAGCGGATGCTACTTTAGTCTGCGTAGGTAGAAGACCCAATACTGCAGAGCTTCAACTAGATAAAGTTAATATCAATCCTGATAAAAGAGGCTTTATTCCTATTAATGATAAGTTTCAGACAAGTACTCCTCATATCTATGCTATTGGAGATATTGTAGATGGGCCTATGCTTGCGCATAAGGCCTCAGAAGAGGGGACAGCATGCGTAGAGATCATCTGCTCACAAAACCCTAAGATAGAGTATTACAATATACCAGGAGTAATATATACCCATCCAGAAGTTGCGACAACAGGACTTTCAGAAAAAGAAGCAAAAGAGAAGAACATAGATTACATCGTGGGTAAGTTTCCTTTTAAGGCAAACTCTAGAGCTAAATGCGTGGATGAAGATATTGGATTTATTAAGATGCTTGCTGAAAAAAAGACAGGACGTATTATCGGAGTGCATATTATATCACAGTCTGCAGGAGAGCTTATCCATGAAGGGGTGCTTGCTATTCATTCCAAATCTAGCGCGCAAACTATAGCTGAAATGTCGCATGCTCATCCAACACTTGCTGAAGCTATGAAAGAAGCAGCGCTTGTTATTTCTAAAAAAGCTATCCATATATAAAAAAACCTACCTAAGCATTGTGCATTAGGTAGGTTTTTGTTTTTGAACTAAAGCTTATTTATTTTTTAAATAAATTCTCTTGGAGTTCTTGAAGTTCTAGAAGAATTGTCCGTAAGATCCAATGAATCATCACTATCATAGCCATTTGGACTCTGGGATCGTTCAAAAGACCGAGATTCTACAGTTCTAGTAGATGAAGATCGTATAGAAGGACCAGACAGAGTTTGTCTAGCACTACCAGCTCGACGGTTTCCTAGTTTTTGTGAAATGATCTCTACAAGTTTTCCGCACTCAGCTGCTTCAGCAAGCTCAAGTTTTTTATTCAAGAACTTTTCGACTTCACGTTGGATTTCAGCAGCATCACCAGATCTTGGTGGAGTTAAACCATCTCTAATGCTACTTAAACTTTCTGGTATTGTTGTTTCCAGAGTTCTATCATCTGTAGTACTAAAGAAAGCAATGATTCCATCAAGCTTTCTTACTAATGTACCAGCATCTTCAGCATTTGTTTGAGCAGTTTCTTGCAAGCCACCTGTATAGTTTGCTTCGGTTAAAACTTTGCATGCAGTATCAAATCTATCTAAATCTGCATTTAAAGATGTGATCTCTGCCTCTAAAGCTGAAATATTTGCCTTTAGATCTCTCTTCTTTTCCATTACATCTTTAAATGTGAGTTCTGATGTAGCATATTCAGATGATGTTATAAGTGACTTCTCCAAAGCACGATCAATATTAGTACCCAAGTGACTTGTATGTTCTGGACCAAGAAGCGGCGCAAGTTTATTATTTACTAAACTCTCATATTCCTTTAATTTCGCATCAGATGAGTTACGTTCATCTTCTTTTGCAGCAAGTTCATTTCCTTTTACAATATTACCGTCAGCATTTTCTACGATATATTCAAAAGCATCTCTTAAGCGGCCACCAATAGAAACTGTACTTCTCCTTTCCAATGAAGCAGTGTCAAATTGTCTAAGAGCATTAATGTGCCCAGCAAGCTCAGTAGCTTTTGCAACTCCAGCACCCAAAATTCTTGGATCGTTTTTGAAATCTGTAACAAAATTTCTTGCGCTATCAGTTACTAAAACGTCATTAAGACTTGCATAACCAATCATTTTATTTTGAGCGCTTTCAAGTTCAAAGTGATTTGAAAAAGTAAGTTCTTTAGCCTGCATATCGATTACAAACCCAGGAAGTTTTTCTACGATTGCTTGGAAAAGAGACTTTTTTAGATCCGCTCTGACAGTTGTTAAGGCAACTCTATCAGGATGAATGATTTTTTCAGCTTGTGTTTCAACAAAGCTATCTAAAAAGGCAGTAACTTCCTCAAACGAAGAAAAATCTAAAGCTGATGCAAAAGCAAATGCCGTGCCAACTAACGTTTCTGCCTGCTGAGCTAACTTGGTTCTATTATCTGCTGCAGTGCTAGCAGTTGTGTGATAGTTTTCACTTAAGTGTCCAAATGTTTTGATAGCTATGTTAGCTAATTTATCTGAATCTTTGCTGAAGTTGTCAATCTGCTTTTTTTGAGCAGCAAACTCTGTACTCCATATTAGATCTTTGAAACCGCACCCTACTATGTAAAAGATTGTTATCACTCCAGCTATGAAGGCTGCACCCTTTCTCGAAAAATAGTTAGCTGTTGCGTACTCTGGTGAAACATGAGAAACTGTTCTTTTTTCAAAAGATTCATCTGCTTGGGCATCAATTAGTGCTTTTGCTCTTCCTGCCACAACTGTTGGAACTGAAAGCTGAGCACCTAAATCAGTAGCTTCTCTTATTCCATCTGAATTTTCTGTGCGTACACAGTTGTAATCATTTTCTTCTGAACCTGCGTAAGCTGGTGTAGCTGCTAGGCTAGGTGCGCTAGGTACGTATCCTGAATCAATTCCTGACATAATTTACTCCTTAAATATGGATTATTTTTATTATCTTTCGCTTGTAATTATAATTAAATTCGCAATTAAGATCAATCTTTTGTTTTTTCTTAATTACCGATATTGTTTTATTTCTTTAGATTATTAATTATATAACAGTATCAATAAAAAACAAACAATAATTAATTAAAATATTAAATGAGTCAGCAAATTATAATAATTTAAATTTTAATTATAATATTAAGATTGAGTGGTGACGCTACTTGTTTGTTCTAAGTTGTTTAAAATTAATGCTATGAATGAAAATAAAGGAGGTAGAGCTATTTTTAATTGAATAGCTCTACTGAATCAGGTAATGCTAGATCAACTGCTCTATAATAGCTGTAATTGCATTAGAATGAGCAGAAATAGGATTTTCGCTAATTGAGATAGTTCCCTCTAATTCTTCCATTCTACCAAGGTATAAGTCTTGATCTAAGGAACCATCTTCAATAAAACGATTAATTAAGGTGGGAAGAGAAGTGGATTTTAAAACCATTTCAAGAAAATTTTGTAAAAACATTTCTTTAGTTTCAGCTTCCGTACCATATTTCACTGGGCTGAAATAATGAATCCAAGGAGGAGGGCATAAAAAACCGGTATCTGTTGCTGCAAAATCAGCGATAGCCTCTAGATCTTCTTTAAGAGAGGTTTTTCTATCTACTTCACCTAATTCCGCTTTAGCTGCAATACATTTTACTAACTTTGATAAAAATATCACGGTTAGGTCTGTTCCAAGCCCTTCCGTTGCCCCAGGTTTTTCTAAAATTCTGGAAATAAGCTCTTTAAAATCAATAGTTTCTTGGTTTGCATTCGCTATCTCAATTAACATATCAGCATAATTAATTGAGTAGTCGAAGTTCTCTGGATCATTCTTGTGAATGAGAAACGTCGCTAAAAGAATATTTGAAAGTTGATCGATATCAGTAGCTCTTGGTTGATCTACTTGCACCCAATCTTCAGTAGCTTCGAGATAAGGAGGTGGACTGGAGTGTATGACTATTTGATAATCTTCAGTAGATATCGTGTTGGAATCACGCTGGGATGCTTCATTAGAGGGTGGGTTAGTGTTATCAATCAAGGTTGTATCTTCGAAAGGAGGAGCACTAGGAGTTGGTAGAAGGTGTGCGTATGGATTCTGATAATCGCCGCGGCTATATGTGGGAGGAGGTGTAGTTGCCGTTAAACTAGGGTTTGAAAGTGCACTTAGTACTATGGATCCTATTTGACTATTTAAAGCGCCATTTGTATTACTTGGTGTAGCGGGGTTATTCTGAGGTGAGTAAGTTGTGGACCCTGCATGCCCAGCTGTTGAAACTAATGCCATAATTATACCTTTCGTTTTTATTTATTATAATTTTACATAATTATGTTATCGTAATTAAGTCGAATTAATCAAGTGAAATATTTGCATAAGTAGTTAATTTTCATATATTTGTGAACTTTTAATTTTAATTAATCTTATTGTAATTTTTAAGATTACATCTTTTAATTTTTATTCGTTATTTATTAAAATTTTGATCTATTAACTTTGAAATAATTGGTTGTTGTTAATTATAATTAAAGCAGATATAAACACTCTTTTTCTTGTGAAATACCCATTTAGCAATTATACTGAGCGTATGTTCCATCCTTAATAATATAATAATAGGAGGATAATAATGGATAAACAGGCGAATGCAACCATTGCAAAATTAGAAAGTAAAGTAGATCTTTTAGAAGCAGAACTTATTTATTTAAATAAGATTCTAGTTCAAGCTGGATTTCCAGAGGGTATCCAAACTCTTAAGGAAACCGTAAATGAGCTTTTAGAAGAATCTCAGGAAGTTATCTTTAAAAAAGAAAACTAATAGTTTCTATTTATGCATGCGAAGAAAGGCAGATATAATATCTGCCTTTTTTTTTGCCCTATTGCTTTAAAGAGCTATTTACGGTTTAATTTAGAGTAAAAATGAGGAGATTTCTTGTGGCAAAACTGATTTTTAATGAAGATGAAGAAATTGAGGTAGAAGATGGGACACCTCTTAAAGAGGTTTGTGAAGAATCTGGAGTGCCATTTGCCTGTGAAGAAGGTGTTTGTGGAACATGTGTGGTAGAGGTCACAGAAGGAATGGACAATCTAACAGAGTTTACTGAGGAAGAAATGGACTTTCTTGGAGAGCAAGAAGAAGAGAGACTTGCTTGCCAGTGTAAAATCAAGGGCGGATGCGTCAAACTGAGCTTTTAAACATGACTAAGAATCTAGATCAAATTTACAAAGAAATGACAATTGAGGATATTTTCAAAAAATTTCCTTCTAGAGCGCAACTGCTTGCGCAAGAAATGACTAAACTAGGTCTTAGCTGCGTTGGGTGTTCTGCATCGACTTGGGAAACCTTAGAAGCGGGCATGCTTGGTCATGGAATGAATGAGGATGATATCACCTCCCTTGTAAAGCGGCTAAATGAGATTTTAAGCGTTGAAATAGACGATAAAACGATAAAGATGACTGAAAGAGCAGCTAATAAGTTTAAATCGATTCTACAGGAAGATAATAAAGAAGGCTGGGGTCTTCGATTTGGAGATAAGCCAGGTGGTTGCGGTGGTTTTGAATACGTATTAGACTTCTCTGAGCAAAAAGAAGCTGATGATGTGGTTTTTACTTCTTTTGGGATTGAAATCTATGTAAATAAAGAAGCTCTAGATAGACTAATGGGCTCTCAGATCGATTATTTAGATGGTTTAAATGGCTCTGGGTTCAAAATAACCAATCCTAAGGTCAAAAGTTCTTGTAGCTGCGGGAACTCGCAAAGTTATTAAAATAGAAGCAGCCCTCAATGTATGCTCTTAAAAATTAGACATTAAATCCTGAGATAATTTGAGCAAGAGAAGTTTTTGTTGGAAATATAATAGCCAATTTTTCAGCAAGTTCAGTCTCATTTGCTACTGCAGGATATTTACGAAGAACAATTTCTCGAGATGTAAATTCTTCTAAAATCTCTATAGACTTGCTACTCATTCTATTTTGAAAACTACCATTTCTGATACTTATTTGGTATTGCTCGAAAGCAGCCTTTCTTTCGGCTTTAGAATAATTTAAGTAGGTGTCTTCTGGAACTGTAACTTCTTCAGTAATAGGTGATCTTGAAGGTGATATTTCAGGTTGGGTTGTTGATTGATGGTTATTAGTACGTGATACTATCAAATCAGGACTTTCTTCTTCGGAAGTCTCAGAAAACTCGCCCAATGAATTGACATTGCTTGCAGGAGGTAAAGATATCTCATTTATTCTTGGACTATCTTCAGTTGGATTTGGAGGGATAATTACATGTAGATCTTGCTGAGTAATACCAAAAATCATTTTAAATACTCTTGATGCGCTAAGATCTGAAGAAAGAATATCACTTGGAAGATTATGTCTTTCAAGCACTCTGCTCATTAATTCTTCTGCTGCAAGAGCGGCAAGCTTTGTATTTGCAAATCTGCTTGTACTATCTAAGGGCTCGCTGCCTTCGGTTTCTTCAATATCTGCAAAACCATCGCTATTTTCTGTATGGCGAACAAGAATTTGATCTAAAGTCGTTTGATTCTCTTCTGAAAGAGTGTCAAGTAGTCTGGGAATAAATGTTTTAGAGACAAAATTTGTAATCGTAGGATTAATTTCTGTGTTAAAGAAAGTTTCCTGATTGAAACGAACAGAAAGTAGCTTGTCATACAGATTTTTAAACTCTATTGGAAGTGAGTTTATTAAATCATCTATTAGCCTAGCTGTTGCAACTTTATGTGTTTCTCCAAAAGGATGGGATTGCGATTGAGTCGAAGAGCTACCATCTTCATTAGAAAGCTCTAATATGTAAGTTTCTAGTTCATTTTGTAGCTTTTGTGGAAGATTATTGATAGCTTGCTCAATTGCCTCGTTATCAGAAGCGTCTTCTTCTATTAGATTAAGTAACTCACATCCTAATTGAAGGTTTGTGGCATTAGCTAGGGCAAGAGCTGCTTTATCTTCTTGAGGTAAACTATCAACAACAGAGGCTCTAAAGTCAGTAGATATTGGCGCTGTTGCGAGCAAGGACTCTTCTCCTAAGCCATTTGCAGTTATGTAGCTGCCAGAGATGGTGGGGTTTGATTCAATTAAAGTTTTAAGAGCAGTTAGATGTATATTAGTGAGTGTAGGGTTATTAAAACTTTCATCAAAGGCAACTTGAGATCCATTTCTAAAGTTTGCAACTGTTACATTATAGGTCACTCCAGCAACTTCAATACATGCAAGTTGCCTTGATAACACGGGAGTTAAAGCAGAAGCTGCTGTATTTACTGGTGATGTTGCCATTGCATTTCCTTTTTATTTGGTTTATTAATTTCAATAGAACTTTATTATATCATTATTAGTGTCAATTATCAATATTATTAAATATTTATTTATTTGTAATTTTCAGTAAACTACTTATTTTCAGTTAATTATTGATATTTTCCCTGAGTGAATATTAACTTAAAAAAAATTATCCTTATGTATTGATAATTAACTTCTTAGAAGGATCAAGCTTGCCAAGATCATATAATCTTTGTATGATCCCTCTCTTTGAAGCTAAACGGTGCATGAAGAGGTAGCAAGTGAGTCAGAAATGGAAATCAGTATTAATGTTTGGGCCGCCGGGCTCTGGGAAAGGGACGCAAGGCAAACTTCTATGTATGGCCGGGAATCACTATCACTTCTCATCTGGCGATATGTTCAGAAGTTTGGACCCAGAATCTAAAGAAGGTAAACTTTTTTTTAGTTACATGAAACAGGGGAAGCTTGGTCCTGATAATCTGACAATTGATATCTGGAAAAATTATATTGAAAAGCTGGTTGCAGAGGCAAAATATAAGCCCGATCATCAACTTCTTTTTTTAGATGGAATTCCAAGAACTAAATTGCAGACTGAAATGATAGAGGAATTCATCGAAGTAAAAAAAATTATTTTACTCGAAATCCCAAACGAAGACATTTTGGTAGATAGAATTTTAAAGCGCGCACTTAAAGAAGGGCGAGAGGATGATGCTAATGAAGATGTGATTCGAGAAAGACTTGCTATCTATCATAAACAAACCAAAGCAGTTTTGGATCACTATCCTGAAAATCTAGTTTGTAAAGTAAATGGTGATCAAAAACAAGTTCTAGTCTTAAAAAGTATTTTGAACGCTATTTCTAACGAATTAGTTTAAATTTTATTTATTTGAATTAATTTGTGTAGATTGATTAATAACAATTAAGAGTTTATAATTAATGTGAAATCATTAATAAAAACTGTTTGATTATTATGAGCTCTATTCAAAATATTTCTGAAAACGCTGTAGACTTTGTAGGCAGTGGATGGAAGAATTTTAATCCTCAGTACGTTCTTGGTAAACCTTACTTTGAAGAAAGGGTAGAGCAGGTATCAAGTGAGTACTTGCGAGATATTAAGGGGGTCTCTAACCCTTCTAATTTAGAATCAGCAGTCTTTGCCATTGATTTAATCAAGGTAACAAGAAAAGGGTATAAATTTATACCCTCGGCTCCCACGCTCATTGCTGAGGCTGTGAATTCAATTTTTGTTGCAATGATGAGTTTTGTATGCGCATATGAAAACTACATTAGTATTGGAAAAGCAAGATCAATAGGTGACAAGCATGGTGAAAAGAGTGCGCAAGCATCATTTGCATTAAACTCTATTGCCTTTGGAGCAGAAGCATCTTATTTCCCAATGGTAGGGCTTGGCTTTAGGGACGCAGGAAAATATTTTTCTTTTCATCCAGTAGCCGCTGCTCTTTTTGCAAATAGTATCGCAATAGCAACTCTTCCTTTGTATACTTTCAAAACCATTAATAATGGGATAGAATTCGAAGGGGCAAGAATCTTCTCAAAGGAATTGCATGCAATTTTAGATGATGCAGAGACTTCAACGGAGCGTTTAAAAGGAGCTCTTGGGTATTTATTTGATAAACTTACGCTATCTGATGAAGAGTTTAATCTAGCATGTCAAACTGGATTGCAAAATCCAGTAGATGAAGCTGATTTGTCCCTATCTGATTTGAAATATGAAGCCAAAGAGAGTGTTGAGAAATTTCTTAGAGAAAATCGAATTTTTCATGGGAATCCAGATCGAGAAAAAATTCTAAATGGAATTTTAGTTCAGATATCCAAAGCCACCAAATTAAAAGAAAAAGAGCTAAAAAGGCTCATTGGCGGCGATGGCGTAGCCATAATTTCTCATGAAAAGAAAAAAACTTTGTTCAAAAATTTGCATTTTCTTCTTGGCGTTGGCTCTGAAAAAGAAAAGGTAGAACCTATTGTTCGTGGAATTTTAAATGAAATTTTAAGAGAAAATCAAATCATCAAACTAAAGAAAGCAGGTTATATCTCAGCTGGTGTAATTGGTATTACTTTAACTATTTTGAGTTTGTTTCATTTTGGATCCTTTCCAATGGCAGCTCTTGGAATGAGTTTGACACTGCTTGCCTTAGATATGCATTCTTTATATAGAAGTTATGCAACCAAAGACGAAGACTTTTTAAAAAGCATTGCAATGTTTGTGTCGACTGTTTTTGTTTTAGGAATAGCTGCAAGTTCGCTTGCTTTAGCACCTCATATTGTTGGCGCAATTGTTTGTATTGCAATACTTATTTTATGGACAGCAGCTCGCATGAAATACCAAATAACAGCAGAATAATCTTTTCCAAAAAGATTCTTTTTTCTACCGTGCAGGTATGGAAAAGTTTACAGATGCTCTTCGTCATTTTTTATCGTATATCAGCTCAGAAAAAGGATTGTCGCTTAATACAAAACTTGCTTACGCCCAAGATTTAAAGGCTTTTATTGCATTTTGTGAAAAGCGATCCATTACAAAGAGCGCACATGCCAAAGAAGAAGACCTTGTAGCTTATTTCTCTACTTTGAAGAAAAGTGGAATAGCAAGTAGTACCCTTCATCGAAAGCTTATTAGCATTAAGGTGTTTTTTCGGTTTATCCGAATGGAAACATCTCTAAAAAAAGACATTACTCTTTTTTTAGAGATGCCAAAAGTAGAGAAAAAGATTCCTGACTTACTCACGATTCAAGAAGTCGATTTGCTTCTAAGCGCGCCTGATATTACATCTACAACAGGATCGAGAGATAAAGCAATTTTAGAGGTTTTATATGCTACAGGTATCCGTGTATCTGAGCTTTGCGCTCTGGATATCACTCATATCGATGAAAAAAAAATTAAGGTTATTGGTAAGGGTAATAAAGAACGAATGGTTCCCATATTGCCAAATGCTGTTGACTCCATCGATTACTATCTAACTAAATGCAGAGTGAACTGCGATAATAACGCGCTTTTTGTAGGCAAGCTGGGATCAAGGCTTGGTCGAATAGATGTCTGGAGACGCATCAAGTTTTATGTAAAACAAATAGGATCTAATAAAAACATCTCTCCACATAGTTTAAGGCATGCTTTTGCAACGCATTTGCTTCATAGGGGCGCTGATTTAAGAGTAATCCAAGAGATGTTAGGGCATAGCGATATTTCTACGACAGATCGATATACTCATATGAATGATAATGTTATGACGGATAGTTTTAATAAGTTCCATCCAAAACCTTAAGACCATTTTTTTGAAGGAGCTTTTCTGCGAAAGGATAGCTTTTTTTAGGTAAAAGTGTTCCTGTTGCATACGCTAAGTTTGCAAGAGAAACATACCAGCTTTTTTTGGCATCTGCAAGTTGAGACCTGGCATCAGCAACAAGAGCTTGCGATTGAATAAGTTCTACTATAGTCCCAGTTCCCACTCGATAAGTTTGCAAGTTGAGTTTGAAATCCTCTTCGGCAGATAGTAAAAATTCACGAGCGTATTCAATTGATTCACGAGCGTAGGCTACATCATTTTTGTAGTTAGTAACTTCATGATAGATATTGAGCTTTTTTTGTTCGAAATTTGCTTTAGCGACGCCAAGTTTAGATTTAGCAAGTTTAATACCATTGGTTAAAAAGTAACCTTGGAAAAGGGGGAAAGTAAAAGATACCGATGCGGTAAAGTCATAGCCATCATTTACTCCATTTCCATAGTAGGTTCTTCCAAAGTCTAAGTCTCCTGTAACCACCGGATACCTTTTTCTCTCAGCAAGTAAGATTTTAGACTCTTTGGAGCGAATATTTGCCTCTTCTGCAAGAAGATCTGGTCTATTATCAATGGCTAAGTGAATAAGTTTTTCAATTTCTTCTACTTCAAAGGTGACGGTTTTTTTGGGATAGTTTTCAATATTAATTTCTTCGTCTGCAAAGACGCCAAGATCGCTTAGCAATTTGGTGTAGCTATTGGAGAGTTGTTTTTTCTTGCCGACAACGCGAAGCTTTTGTTTAAGAAGTTGCGTTGTGGCTTGCACCTTATCCGCAATGTCTGCAACGCCGTAATTGAGTTTTTCTAAAACTGCGTCTAGAGTTACCTGGGCGTTATAGACATCTTCATTGGCAGCTTCAAGTTGGGCGATGGCATCTAGATAGTCATAGTAGTCATTCATGATTTGAGTCATGGTCGTTTGGATTTCTCGATTGTGCATCCAGTCTGCGTTATATAAAGTTTGCAAAGCAGCCTCAGACGAAGCCCTTGTTTGTCCAAAATCTAAAATAATATAAGAAAGAGATATCTCTCCATTTACAAGCGTTTCATAAATGACACTTCGATCTGTGGATGTATATTCCTCACCTCGCTCCCTCGTATATCCACCATCTAAGTCTGCTAAAATGAAGTCGTTTTTTAATGATTGCCCATATTCAGCAGAGGCCACGCGAGCGTGGGACCAAGAGGCCTTGGTTTTGGGATTTCGAAGTAGTGTAATGTCAATTAATTCACCCAAAGTGAGAGGAGTTTGTTTAGAGAGGTACGAAAAATCTTCTTCTGCAGTAATAATTCGTTTAGCAGCTTTTTGCGTTGGAACCCAAATCGAATGTGAATTTTTTGGCGCAAGAGCATATGGATTTTGAGCATCGCGAATCGTTTGGCAACTATAGAGAAAAAGAAGTAAAGATATACAAGTAAAAACTCTCAAAACAATATCTACTGGTTTAAATAAAGACCCAAATTTAGTAGTAATAAAATTGGTTTTTTAAAGCGATAGAAAATTAATTGAGTTTTTTGAGCAATTGCTCTTTTACAATTTGAGGAGCCGCTTTACCTTTGCAAAGCTTCATTACTTGTCCAAATAGGTGATGAAAAGCTTTGTCTTTTCCAGCTTTGTAATCTTCAATGGACTGAGGGAATTGGGAAAGCACTTCATCAATCAAAGGATCAATTAGCGATGTGTCAGACATTGGTACAAAATCAGGATTTTCTTCGATGAATTTCTCAGGCCCCTTTCCTGGAGTCTGCGCCATAAGGTCTGCGATGCTTTTTGCAATTTTTCCTGTAACAGTGCCTTTTTCAATCAGGTTGATAAGAGTTGCAATTTGTGTTGGTAATATGCCTGATTTCGGTAGAGTTTTTCCTGTGTCTTTCATGCGACCAACAAATTCCACAGATATCCAATTGCAAAGCGCTTTGGGATTAGAACATGACTTTAAAGCCTCTTCAAAATAGTCTGAAAGAGCTTTGTCATTGATTAAAATGGAAGCTGAGTATTCACTAAGTTTTAATACATCGATATAGCGAACAAATCTTTCGCGGGGAAGCTCTGGTAAATTATTTGCGATGGATTCAATGGTTTTATTAGAGAGAATGATAGGCGGCAAATCAGGTTCTGGAAAATATCGATAATCTTTTGCAGTCTCTTTCGATCGCATTGGAATTGTTTCTCTTTTTTCCACATCGAATCGAAATGTTCCCGGTTTGATAACATCATTTGGATTCTCTTTTGGTCTTGAGACATATTCTCTGATTTGTCTTTTGATTTCAGACTCGATCGCAAGTCCCATATTCGTAAAGGAATTGAGATTTTTGATCTCAATTTTATTACGAAGCTCTGTTTCTCCTTTTTTTCGAACGGAGATATTTACATCCATTCGAAAAGATCCTTCTTCCATATTGCAGTTAGATACGTCAATGTATTCCAAAATCGCTTTGACAGCGCTTGCATAGCTAATCGCATCTTTTGGAGAATGCATACAAGGCGTAGATACAATCTCTATTAGGGGAGCGCCTGCTCTATTATAATCAACTCCTGAAAAAGAGCTGAAGTGTTTGAGCATTCCAGCGTCATCTTCTAGATGCGCATGTTCAATATAGAAAGTTTTAGTTTTTCCATCTACATCAGCTTCTACTTTTCCACCGATTACAATAGGGTGATAAAACTGAGTAATTTGAAAGTTTCTTGGGCTATCTGGATAAAAGTATGATTTACGATCAAATGAGCTTTTATTGGCAATTTGAGCTCCCACAGAGCAGCCAAACATTACAGCTTTTTTCACAGCTTCTTTGTTGAGAACAGGAAGGGCCCCAATTTGCGCTGTATTTACTATGCCAATGTTTGTATTAGGTTCATCCCCAAATCGATTGGGAGAGGAGCAGAAAATTTTAGATCTAGTATTTAACTGGGCATGGATTTCCAGGCCAATTATAGGTTCCCAGTTTTCGTAGAGAGTATCGCTCATAGAAATTACCTTTCTTTGTCAAAGTTTGGTGGGGATAGAGGTAGCTCTAACTCTTTTTCCAAATGGTGTGCAAATCGGAGAACACGTGCGTCCTCTTTTCTAGGGCCCATAATTTGGATGCCAAGTGGCATACCTGACTCATCAAGTCCACTTGGAATTGATATGGCGGGAATGCCTGCCATGTTTGCGCAGATGGTATATAAATCTTGCAGGTACATCGAAAGAGGATCTTTGATGGAATTAACCTCAAATGCAGAATGCTGCGTTGTTGGCATTGCAATCACATCACAAGTTTCAAAGGCTTTATTCATATCCCGAACGATAAGCGCTCGCACTTTTTGCGCTTTTTTATAATAAGCATCTTGAAAACCCGAGGATAGAACAAACGTACCAAGCATGACTCGTTGTTTAACCTCTGAGCCAAAGCCTTCTTTGCGTGATAGTTTATAAATTTCATCAAGATTTTTAGCCTCTGTGGATCTAAGTCCATAGCGAATACCATCAAATCTAGCTAAGTTAGTAGATGCTTCAGCGCTTGCAATAATATAGTAGATCGGAACAGAGTATTTGAGCTTGTTTAGCTTGATTTCTTGGATATTAGCCCCAAGGGTTTCGTAGGTTTCTAAAGCTTTGTTAAAAACAGCGCGCTCTTTTTCAGGCATACTTTCTAAAAAATGCCACGGAACACCGATGGTCTTTCCCTGGATAGAAGTAGACAATTCGTCAAGATAAGGTTCTTTAGAAAGAGCAAGCGAGGTTGCATCATGTTTACAATGCTGACCTAGAACTTCCATTGTAAGGGCGATGTCTTCGACGTTGTTTGCAAATGGGCCAATTTGATCAAGAGACGAAGCAAAAGCTACCAGGCCATATCTTGAAACTCTACCATAGGTAGGCTTGAAGCCATACGTTCCAGTAAAGGCTGCAGGTTGTCTAATAGATCCTCCAGTATCTGTTCCAAGGGAAATTGGAGTGAGCCTTGCAGAAACAGCGGCAGATGATCCACCAGATGATCCACCAGGCGAAGTATTTAGATCCCAAGGGTTTAATGAAGTTCCATTGATGGATGTTTCAGTAGATGATCCCATTGCAAACTCATCCAAGTTTGTTTTTCCGATGATAATTGCATCTTCGTTTTCTAAATTTGTAATCACCGTTGCATCATATGGAGAGGTGTAATTTTGTAAAAATTTTGATGAGCATGTTGTGATTTTTCCTTTCATGACAATATTGTCTTTAATTGAAATGGGAACGGATGCGAGCTTTCCAAGCGTTTTTCCATCGGCTTTTTTTTGATCTAGCTTAGCCGCTTTTTCCAGAGCTTCTTCTTTGTAAATTGCGATGAAAGCATTTGTTTTTTGGTTGAGTTTTTCTATTCTTTCTAAAAAGTAGGTGACGATTTCAACAGATGAAATTTCTCCATTTAAGAAGGAATCGCGAAGTTCAATAGCAGATTTATTGTGCATACTCACCTAGAATTGAATGACAGTTGGAACTTTAACCATACCACCAGTGTGGCTTGGACTATTTGCAAGAAAGGTGTCGCGATTAAGCTCGCTTTGGATTTCATCTTCTCGAAGATCCATTTCTTCTTCATTTACACTGCAGCACTCTGTAACACCTTGCGTGTCAACTTCAGAAAGCATGTCAATATAGGAAAGAATCGAGCGCATATTCTTTAAAATCGCTTTTTTCTCATCTTCGTTGCATGCAATTTTGCAAAGATTTTCTAGCTCTTCCAGAGATTTTTCATCAAAGTCTGTCATATAGCTGCATAGGTTTGTAAAAAGTTAACCATTGTAATTACTCCTGTTTTCTTGCGCAATCTCTTTGTAGGGACTTTATTTAAATAAAAGATGACTAAATGCCAAGAAAAAAGTGACAAATGAAAGATTTTTTTTTAAGATGAAATTTTGTGCCAAGTCGAAACAGTCTTCTTGTCACTTAAGACTTTGATTATTAAACCTTTGGAGGTAAATCGATGAAAGTGATTAATTTTTTAGCGCTGCTATTTGTACTAATTGGCGCATTAAACTGGGGTCTTTGGGGCTTTTTTCAGTTTGATTTTGTGGCATGGATTTGTCATGGCAATAGCAACTGGATTGCAAGACTTATCTATTCCGTTATTGGATTGTCAGGTCTTTGGGGACTTAGCTTTTTGGGGAAATGCAAGGCAATTTGCTGCCCAAGTTGCTGCTCTACTGATAAAAAAGATCATGGTGGTCAGTAAATATTGCTCAGTTAAGCAATCCTAAAAGAGCATGAAAAACTCATGCTCTTTTTTTAAAAAATTTAGATCAGGACATTAAATGAATTCTTGCAAGGTGAAATACTTCCTTATTATGATGACAATTTTGACTAGGTTGGTTTTTACAACGAACTTTGATTGGAACGTAGATGGGGCTGGAAATTGGAGCGTTGCTGGAAATTGGACTCCAGGTGGCGGTCCTCCCAATACAAGTTCTGATGAGGCTGAAATGGGATCTGTAATAACTGGCCCTGTAACCGTAACTGTCGATATTGCTGATTTTGAACTGAATGTACTTACCTTTGATAACGCGAATGCATATACCCTTACTGGAGCAGCAGAGATTACTCCTGGAGACATCGTTGTAACATCTGGTAGTCATGAAATTCAAACGCCTGTTGATTCTGTTTTTACGATAAGTACTGCAAGCGGAACAACGCTTACAATTTCAGGAGCCTTAGATGGTCCTTCTAGTAGTTGGGATAAAAATGGTGATGGAGAATTGATTCTTTCAGGAACTGCAACCAATCCCATAGATACAACAGATATAAATATTAATGGTGGAACTCTTACTCTTGCTAAAACAGGGGGCGTTTTTGCATTGCAAGCTGCAACGATTAATGTAGAGTCAGGAGCAACTTTAAAACTGGATGGAACTACCCAAATTCCAACCACAACAAATGTAATTTTAACAGGCGCAACTTTTGATTTGGATGGTAATAACGCCACGATTGATCAAATAGGATCTAGGGGAACTTCTTCCAACATGGTAACCCATGCTGGCGGGACCTTATCCATTGGGGGAGCATTTCCAATAGATGTGGATGGTGATTTAAGTTTTGATGGACCTATTTCTCTTACAAATGGGACAGTTTCTATATTGGTTCATGATTCTTCAGGGTCTGCAATATCGACCTCTTTTAACGATATTGCATATAGCTCTGCAAGTATTCAATTTTCAGCCACAGATGCGACTAACCCTATAGATATGACTTTTGCTGGTGTAGTTAGTGGATCTGGCAATATTGTTTTTAGCATGGAAAATACGGATGCAGATTTTACGCAAAGTTCACCAAATACTTTCACTGGAAAATTGACTTGGGGAGCAAAGGACTTAACCTTAAATGGAACAGCAACATCCATACCAAGAGATTTGGACATTGATGACTCGCTTGGATTTGGATCTAAAGTAATTGTTTCACAACCTGGGCAATTTGGTGGAGGTTCAAGTCAATCGGATGTAACACTTATAAGTGGCGAGCTGGATATTTCGGGATCAACCGGTGGGGAAACCATTCAGTCTTTTGATTTTCAATCTGGCACATACACAGGTGGATCTGAAACTCTGACTATAAACGGTACAGGAACAAACGCCCTTACGATGAGGGATGTTACAATCTCTGGGCCCATAGCTTTTACAGGTGGCTCTGATGGAGCGGTGAAGTTTGACAATACAAATAATGGAACAGCAACCATTTCTGGAACAATAGATCTTGGTGGAATCGCAAGAGAGTTCAATATTGAAAATGGATCTGCATCAATTGATATGACAATTTCAGGTGTTATAAGTAATGGCGGGCTTACTAAAGAGGGAGATGGAACACTTTCACTTACAGCAGGATCTAGTAATACCTTTAGTGATGATGTTACAATCAATGGTGGAATAATGCGATGTGATAGCTCAGCCACATCTCTTAATGGTTTTGGCATTTCTGTTAATGTCAACGCGGGGGCAACACTCATTTCAGCTCAGTCATCCCAAATTTCGAATTTTACGGATTTAGTTATAGATGGTGGAGAGTTTATACTAGAATCGAGTGTTTCTGAATTCACAGGAGCTAATGCTCTTTCAAACGGAGCAACAATTACCAAGGAGGGAGCTAATGCAACTACCTTTGGAGGTCAACTTCAATTTACACTTGCTGGCACCTCTACCTTTGATGTGAGCGATGCTAGTGGTACTTTGAGTTTAATATCATCTTCGATAAGTGGCACTGGTGGTTTTGAAAAAATTGGACTGGGTACATTAGATTTAGAAGGTCCTGGAAATTTATTTTCAGGACAAGTAGAGGTTTCAGCTGGAACGCTCACTCTTGATACAAATGGAAACGCTGTTCCTGGAGATCTTTTAATTAGTGGGGGGACGGTACAACTGCTTGATACAGATCAGATCGGCAATACATCTGATGTTTCTATCACATCAGGTTCATTAGATTTAAATAGCATGGATGATACTTTTAACTCCCTTACGGTGTCATCTGGGACGGTATCCAATGTATCCACTCTAACTCTAAATAAAGCTGATGGCGCTGTTGTGGTTACTACTGACTTAGCGCTAGGTGGAACCGTAGAGTTTGCAGGGGGAGCAAGCGTGAATAGTGTTGTGGATATTTCTGGATCATCCGAGTTAAGCTTTGTAGGTGTGGACCTTGGATCTGAAACAAGAGTATTTGGTCCTACAACTGCAAATGATAGCTGCGTTATTACAGGTGTAATTTCTGAATCAGGTGGAACAGGAAGCTTTACGAAAGATGGACTTGGTCCAGTTACCATTCAAGGTAGCGCATCAAATACTTTTTTAGGAACAACGACAGTTGAACAAGGGATTTTATTATTAGATAATTCCTCGGGCAATGCTATTGCAGGAGACGTTGTTGTAAATAGTGGTGGAACGCTTTGCTACGAAGGATCAGATCAGATTGCAAATACATCCACTGTGACAGTCTTAGGTGGTACATTAGAACTTGATGGAACGATTTCAGATACGGTAAGTGCAATCGATTGTTCGTCTGGAGCTATGATTACAAAAACGGGTAGTGGAACAGGAAGCCTTACAGCGACTTCTTCAACATTTACGGGTACAACCGCAATAAGTGTTTCTTCGCCATCGGGCGCTTTAACTTTTACATCTCCTATTTCTGGAACTGGAGCGATTAATAAAATTGGATCTGGCGAGTTAATTTTAAGTGGTACTGGCAATACAGCAACTGGTCAAACGATGGTATCGGACGGAACACTTGCTCTTAATAGCTCTGGTCAAGCTGTAAGTGGACCACTTATGCTAAATGGCGGAACGGTTAGGCTTGACGCGGCAGATCAAATCGCAACAAGTGTAGATGTAACTCAAATGTCTGGAACTTTTGATCTAAATGGGAATTCAAATGAAGTCGCAACCTTTACATTTCAGTCTGGAACTTATCCTGACCCATCTGGGGGTATTCTTACCCTAAACTCTACAAGTAGTGCACTTACGATGAGAGATACAACCATCAATGGAACTGTGAATCTATCGTCGGGTAGCGGTGGTGACGTGCTTTTTGATAGTACAAATAATGGATCGGCCACAATTGCAAATATGACCCTTGGTTCGGTTCTTCGAACCTTTACAGTTCCATCCGGAACAGCTGCCATTGACATGGCCTTAAATGGGGGATCTGCAACTGGCACAGGCGGCATTGAAAAAGAGGGCGCAGGGACCCTGCAACTTAATAATACCCATACCTACGGAAATGTCTCTGTCATGGATGGAACGCTCCAAGTTGATGGAGATGTAACCTCAACGACAATGACAATTGATTCAAATGGAACACTCGGTGGAACAGGAACTGTGACAGCAGATATTACCTTCAATGGAACAGTAAGCCCTGGCGCCTCTATCGGGGTACTTTCTTTAATAGGTGATCAGACATTTGCATCTGGATCGACAACCATAATTGAGGTGTCAGGAGCTACTGCAGATTTAATTGATATTACAGGATCTTTAACCATAGATCCGGGTGTCACCCTTTCAATTGTAGAATTAACGCCGATTGATAGAACTGTCACGCAAACGCTCATTCAAACAACTACAGGTATATCTGGGGTTTATTCATCAATATCATCAAGTATACCTGGAATTGAGAGTTTTTTAAGTTATACAAGTGATGCGTTATTGCTTCTGATTGAACCTACGCCTTTTTCAAGTATAGTATCAACTGGAAATGCGGGATCAACAGCGGCTTATCTCGATACATTAAACCCTGCCATGGGAACAGATTTATTTGATGTCTTAGCATCTCTTGATACAATCACAGATCCAGATGAACTTGAAAAAGCACTTAATCAGTTGCAGCCATCTCACCTCAAGGGCTTAGCAATGGCTGTTGAAAATATCACTTTTAGAGTGAAAGATGCTGCCTTTAAAAGAACAAGAGAGATCTATAGAGGCATCTGTAAATCTGAACTTACATCACCGAAGGTAAGTGTTTGGGCTGATTTTTATGGAGATTACTACAAGCAAGAAAAAGAGCAAAAACAAATTCCTTTTAATGCAAGATCGCTTGCAGCGCTTGGAGGAGTTGATTATCAAGGCACCCAAAACTATTTATTTGGGGCATACACTGGATACTCCTATACAGATGTAAATTGGAAGAAAAATGCGGGGGATGGGAACATCCGAAGCATTTATCTATCTGCTTATGGAAACCTCTTCCGTGATTTATTCTATGTAAATGCATCGCTCCTTGGAGCCTATAATCAATATCGAGAAACAAGAAAAATCAAATTTACAACATACGATAGAAGAGCTAAGGGAAGTTTTCATGGTGGTGAATTTTTAGCTCACTTGGATGGTGGGCTAATTTTTTCACATCAAAATTACTCTTTTAGACCTTTTGCTATGTTTGATTACACGGTCTTTACGCAAGGAACGATTAGAGAAAGAGGAGCAAATAGTTTGAATTTAGTCGTAGATAAGTCTAGGTATGAAATGCTTCGAATGCAGGGTGGTCTTTTTGCCTCTCACTGCTTTAATCTTGAGCAAAGTAAATTTCTACTCGATGGAAAATTAAGCTACATTCGAGAGCAAAGATTTGAGGGTAGAGAATATAAATCCCATTTAAGAGGGGAGCCTGGATCTTTTACAACAAAAGGGATGCATCCAGATCGAAATTTATTCTCACCATCATTTGGGTTTAGTTATTTTACCCATGATGAGAAAGTTACAGTGGCACTTCGTTACGAAGCTGAGATTGGATCACATATGTGGGATCAAAATGTGAACTTTAAAGTCACTTGCAAGTTCTAAATATGAGTAAATCAAGTCTTACAATTTTGATATCTGGCGCCTCTGGATTTGTTGGGTCACATGTAAGAGCATACCTCAAATCAAAAGGTCACACTGTCTTTTCAGTCAAAAGATGGTCTCAAAATTCTTCGTTAGAACTAGATCTTGACGGTCATTCAAAATCAATGGAAGATCTTAATCAAATTGATGCCTTTATACATCTGTCAGGTGAGAATATTGCAAGTGGGTACTGGACCGAACGAAGAAAAAAAATGCTCAAAGACAGTAGAATAGACTCTACAAAATGGCTTATTGAAAAGTTACAACGATTTGGAAAAATACCCAAAGTTTTTTTATGCGCTAGTGCGATTGGTATTTATGGTGATCGAAAAGATCAAGTTTTGACTGAAAATACAAATGCTTTTACAAATTCTTTCCTATCCAATTTATGTATAAATTGGGAGAATGAGGCAAATAAAGTGTCTTTACTTGGATCTAGAGTCATTAATATGCGCTTTGGCATGATCCTATCAAAAGATGGTGGAGCGCTTTACAAAATGCTTGTCCCTTTTCGAATGGGCCTTACATTTAAGCTTGGGAAAAGAAAGCAATACTTAAGTTGGATCAATATAACAGATTTGCAAAGAGCAATTCTTTTTTGTATTGAAACAAAACAGATATCTGGACCTGTGAACTTTTGCACTGAGAACCCAGTGGTTGCTGAAGAGTTCTATTCTTGCTTAGCCAAGAAGTTAGACAGGTGGAGTCTTCCTTTTGTACCAAATTTTTTGATCTCAATTATTTTTGGTCAAATGGGCGCTGAAGTGTTCTTAAAAAGCGCAAGGTGTATTCCAGACAAGCTCATTCAACACAGGTTTAGATTTGAAGATAGTACGATAAAAAAAGCTTTAGATCATATCCTCTAAATTATCACACGAGTTGCTTTGCACCGAAGTAAGTTCGTGTGAAATCCAAGTGCCATCTTTTTTAACAATTTTTTGGAAAATAATTGTATTTTCTTCATCGAGATTCATAGGGTTAGAGCTGTCTTGCAAATGAAGCGTTTGTTTAAAGCAGTATTGAATTTCAATAGAAACATTTGACTTTCTAATAAGCGTTATTTGAGCAATAAGAAGTGTCGGCACCATAAATGTTGAAATATCACCTAACATGTGGTCAATACCAGCTTCAATCTGAGATTGAAAAGCATTCTTTTTTGACTGCGCAATTGCCTCTTGCAAAATTTCAAAAAGAACCTGATCGTCATGAGAAAATTGATGGAGTTTTCGATAAATTAAAAAGAGATCCTCTAAAGAAAGGTTGTCTTTTTCAGGAAATGAAAAAAACTCTTCCTGATTCTCAATAAGTTTTATAGGGGCCCATTTTTGATGTAACTCTTTAGCAAAAGATAGTGTCATCTCATTAAAAATTGGATCCGTTGCCAATTTTTCTAGGAAAATTTCACCAAGTTCAGAAGTATCTACTGCTTTTTCTTTTGCATGTTCTTTGAGTTCCTCTGCAAATGATGTTTGTTTTTCAACTTCACAGAAAGTTTCTGAAAATGCCCATCGAATAAGTTTTGGAGTAATACGATCGGACTCTTTTAAAAGAGATAAAAATTTCCACTGCTCTTCTTTTAGACAAAGAGGCCCAAAACTTTCTAAATCCTCCATAGAAAGCGAATAAAGGTTGTCTTGTTCTTTCGTAAATAAAATCAATAAACGTCGTTTCTCAGGAGTAAGTGAGATAGGTAATTCCTTGGAGGAAAGGTATTCAATTAGAAGCTGGATGTCTTCAAAGGAACACTTACTTAGGCGTTTAATCATTTTTCCAAATAAGGGATTTGATTCTTCGTATTCTTCTAGCTCTTGGTAAGAGCAAACGACCTCTTCAAATGCAAGTGACAACATACGAAATCTACTGAGTAGGTGCGCTTGTTGGGAAACAACTTTTGTGCGAAAAACTCGATCATTAATATCTGAGTTTGAGAGGTGGTATTTATTACATAAGATTTTATTGCATTTGTTAATAATCCCAATTTGGTAGTGCTGATTTGCTTTAGGTATTTTTTTAAGGGCCTTCCATGCATTCAGGCTGTTGCGATATGTTATTGATAGACTTCTTTTTTCCTTAAGAGGATTTGTAATAAAAAGAAAAATCTCACTAGCGTAATAGATGTTTTTTAGAGGAATTTCCTCATCATCTATTTGAATTTTTTCTTCACGTACTTGGGTGTAAATCGTATTTACCATGTATTTTGGATCTTCAGCAATCGTATCTTTCCGAGTGGATTCGATAAAATGTCGTAGCAGGTGCAGATGGGTAAGCTTTCGAGCTGCGTACGCGTTAATAATTTCAAGTCTTGCTTTATTTTGGAGTTTCATTGAAAAAATTCCAAAACTTAGTAATGTATAAACCCAATTTCTAATCTTGTGCTTTTGAAAGATGGAGTTTGATAGTGACTGGATAATTCGATATTTATTTTTTTTGTCATTAATATCGGTTTTTCCAATCAGGGTGAGTAAGGGATGAACAGCATTTTGATGGCGAAACTTCATCGGTCTTCCTCCTCTTCATCTAATGTTTGGAAAAAGTGTTCATCCATCTCCTCCTCTTCCTCTTCCTCCTCTGAATGAGTGGATGTTCTGGGGTCTAAGGAATATGAGATTGCTGAAGTACTTGGCATAGAAATATAATCACCCTGATCTTCTTCTTGCACTTTTCTACCATGTGCAAGTTTCCAAAGAGCAATCAAGATGAGAAGGGCGCAAAGAAGGCTCGTAAATAAAAACAAAGCGGTAGGGCCGCCCTCAAACATAAATATAGGGGCGATAAGGGGGCCAATAATACATCCAACTCCATAAACAATGAGAATGGAACTTAAAATTTTCAAAGTGTGTTTCGAAGAGAAAAAATCGCAAGTATACGTTATGCAAAGTGGGTAAAGTGTAAAGCAAAACCCTCCAAATAAGACACAAAGAATTAATACAGCTAAAAAACCAAGCGTTGTAAAAAAGAAAATGGCAAAAGAGATTAGAAGCAAACAAGTGCATACAAGTAACATAACTTTTCGTCTATCTACAATATCTGAAAAATGACCAATTGGCCATTGAAGAAGTACTCCTCCAAGTATGGTTGATCCCATAAGGGTTGAAATTTGCAGAAGTGAA
The DNA here is from genome assembly GCA_021772245.1 of Chlamydiota bacterium. Taxonomy (GTDB): domain Bacteria; phylum Chlamydiota; class Chlamydiia; order Chlamydiales; family Simkaniaceae; genus JAJFMG01. The sequence goes on from JAJFMH010000080.1 coordinate 29,773, forward strand.
AAACCAAGTTCTTTTCCAAAAATAGGACCTAATGCATAAAATGAGCTTAAAATCAGACCAGCAATAAATGCGCCAATAATCCCAAGTGGAACATTTTTAAATAGGAAAAATATGCGAGTTTTACTCGACTCAACTATATGAGGTGCTGAGCTTTTTAACATGCACAGGGGGATAATCGAAAAAATACATAGCAGAACAGAGATGGTAAAAGGAAAAGTGTTTTCGATCCCAGCGCTGTTTAAAAGAAGTTGGCCAAATGACTGTCCAATATACAAAGTTAGCATGTACAGTGAGAGTAATTTCCCTCTTGTTTTAATGGTACTTTTAAGAAGCAACCAACTCTCGATAACAATAAAGAATCCAGCAGCGCATATGCCTCCAAAAAAACGAAAGATCGTCCATGAAATGGGATCAATAATTAAACTTTGCAATAGAATGATGATTGCATTGAAAGATGCTATTGTAGCAAAAGTTCTAATATATCCTACTTTAGAAAGACTGCGCTCCATAAAGATAGACCCAACCATGATACCAGCATAATAGGAAGAGCTTACAATACCAATTACGAAATTGGGATAACCATCAAAAGACATGCGAAGACTTATGAATGTATTAAAAAAACCATTACCAAACATGGCAACTAAAAGGCTAAGCAGGGGAGCAAATGCAGATCGAATCATCCGTAACATAGAAATACCTGGGTTTGTTGTAGAAGCCCCTTATTATTTCTTTTAAATAAACCGGTTTTATTCATCAAACATAATAAAAAAATATTTTTTATTTCTTTTTTAACTTGTTTTATCTTTAATTTTAATGTCAGTTATCCGTTGAGGTTTACTCAACTTTTTAGTAAACTCGCGTCAAGAATATTAAATTTCCCACATAAAGGGGAAGTAGTTTTATAAGGAATTATTTATGAGCAGTTTAAGATCAGCCACTATTTCAAACGGTCTCGCCATGTTTTCCATGTTTTTTGGAGCTGGTAATATCATTTTCCCGATCATGATTGGACAGATGGTCTCACAAGGCCTTGTCTTAGCGCTTATTGGGCTTATTTTAACAGCTGTCCTAATTCCTTTTTCAGGTCTATTTGCAATTACTCTTTTTGATGGGAGTTATGAAGACTTTTTTAAGCGAATGGGAAAAATTCCAGGGTATATTGTTATACTACTTATTTTAGCGCTTATTGGCCCTTTTGGAGGAATTCCTAGGTGTATTACACTTACTTTTTCAACATTAAAAGTATACTTTACTTCGATGGAGCTCTTTACCTTTAGTGTGATTGCGTCCGTAATTATTTTTATTTGCGCTTATAAGAAGAGCCGCATCATTGATTTTATAGGAATTGTTTTGACACCCCTTCTGCTGATTTTCCTAGGGTTTATTGCTGTAAAGGGGATCTTTTTTGCTCCTGAGAAAATTGAAGTGGTAGCTCTTTCTAAGGGGAATCCATTTTTATATGGTCTGAAAGAGGGCTATAATACCATGGACTTGCTTGCTGCATTTTTCTTTTCTTCTTTGATATGTGCGAGGCTTAAAAAGCAAACAGGTGAGATTAAACCAGGATCCAACGCGTATGTTAAACCTGTTTTAAAATCATGTTTCATAGGAGCTAGTTTGCTTGCAATTATCTATGTTGCATTTAGCTTTGTAGCGTCGAATTTTGCACATGGCCTCAAAGGCGTATCTCTCGATGAGCTTTTGGGTACACTTGGCCATTTAGTTCTTGGTAAACAAGCAGGACTTGTGGTTTGTATGGCGATTGCACTTACTTGTTTAACAACAGCAATTGCGCTAGCTGTTGTGAGCGCTGAATTTATCCAAAAGAAAGTCACGCGAGGAAAACTGAGATATGAGTATGCACTTATTGCAGTTTTGCTTACTTCGGCTCTTGTTTCTTCATTAGAGTTTTCAGGTATTGTTCGAGTTATCGCACCGATACTACAAATTTGCTATCCAGCGCTGTTAATGCTTAGCATTATTAATATTTTCCATAAACTCTATCGATTCCAGCCGGTAAAAGTTCCTGTTTTTTCTATCTTGCTAATCGCAGGCTATATGGTTGGTGCCAAGTTAGTTGGTTAGTGTAGCGATATATTATGAACCCTAGTACTGATGAGCAAGAATATGGAGCGTATTAGAATGATGGATTAGCAGATAGTGATGGCTTTGGTGATGAACGTTATGAATTATTTGTTTCAGACATGGGAAAACCTGGTCTTAATTTAGATGGTTTAAAAGAGATTGCTAAGTATGTTATTAGCACTAAATTAGCTTCTAATACAAATTTACAAAGCAGGCCTGTTTCTGATGTAACTGCTAAAGCTTCTTCCGTAGTCAGTAAAGTAACAGCCGCTGCCAAAGACATCGGTAAACCTGGATCCTCTAATCAAGAGTCCTCTCTTGGTGAAGTTGGGTTTTTGATCTTACGTAATTCTTTTCCTACATGATTCAATCTCTACATGGGATCATGTAGGAAATAAAAGCATGGATCTATAAAAAACATTCTTCATTTTCTTTGTAATCTGTAAATTTTTGTGCTTTTCTTACACAAAGTAGAAATATGATCTATTCAAAGATCAATATCGCTTTTACGATATTGATCTTTTCTATAACTTCGTTGAAGTTGTCGATTAATTGATTTTTTAGCGCACATTTAATTTAAGAATGATATTTCAAGTTATTTATTTTTAATTAATTAGATAGAATAACGCACAGTTTTCTAGATCATTCGGTTAAGTAATAAAAAAATCAGATAACTAATTTATTTAATTTAATTAAAAAATGAATTATATATAAAATATAGCACATAGTTTTTTATGTGGGTTAAGTTATTTGAGGTAGTAAGTTAGTGGAAGAGAAAATTAAATTAAATCCATGGAAAACGATTTGGACGCGGCCAAAAGAGACGCTTAGAGAGATTTCAGCTTATAAGAAAAACTATAAGCTCTATACCTTAAGCTTCATACATGGCTTTATCATTTTGTTTTCATCCTCTCAGATTTTTTCTCTGGGGAGTCGATTTTCGCTTCCTGCAATTATCGCTTTTATCGTGATTCTTGCCATTCCATCGGGACTGATTTCTATATCGATTCAATCTTTTTTCTTTTATTGGGTTGGACTCCTTCTTAAGGGGAAAGCAACCTATAAAGAAGTTAGACTTGCGGTTTCATGGGCATATGTGCCTCAAGTTGTTAGCATTGTCATCTGTATTGTTTTGATGATAATGTTTGGAAAAGATTTTTTTACGCAAGCACCCCTGCAAGAATTGCATACGGGGTTTGCTGGGATAATGCTCCTCCTAAGTTTTGCTAATTTAGGGCTTGGGATTTGGGAGCTTGTCATTTTCTTACTTGGACTCGAAGAGATGCAAAAGTATTCTTTTTGGAGAGTTCTCGTAAATTTTATTTTTGGGTCCATTGTAATGTTTCTGTTCTTATTAGATGCATTATTTATATTTGGCTTGGTTTTGCAGGTAGGCTAAGTCGTAGTAGATTAATAGAGGGGGAAAAAATGCTTCAATTAATAAGAAAGAAGGGATTGCTCATTGCAATGATAACAGGGTTGCTATTTTCGAGCGCATCATTTGCGGATACAGCGCAAACGGAAACAGTTGCTCAAACTGGAAATTTTGAAACTTGGAAGCAATTCCACTCGATGGCAGGATCGTGTAATGTTTCTTTTCCAAGTAACCCAGAGCATGTTCGGCAAGTCATGAAAATGCCAAATGAAGATACAGAGCTTCAATATGATGTGTATGTATCCGCTCACAAAAATGAATCCGTATTTATGGTACTTGTTGCGCAATATCCACCCTTTATCAATGAAGAGTATGCTGAGCAAAGTTTAGAAAGTTTTTTAAATGGAATTTTGGGACAAAATGCTCAAAGCCAACTCGTATTCGCAGATCTTGTAGAAGTACAAGGGAATAAGGCTTTAGACTTTTTCATCAAGACAAACGGTGTTTATTTTAAAGGTCGTGCAATCATGGCTAAAAATAATCTCTACTTTTTAGCAATGGAATGTGAAATGCAAGATTACAAAGAGAGTCATTTTACTCACTTTGTAAATTCTTTTGAAATCATGCAAGCAGACTAGATATGAATGAAGTGCAGGTGTTTGTACTTATCCAGATGATCACCAATTGGATGCTAATTGGGATCATCTGGTTCAATCAAATCGTTCATTACCCACTTTACAAAAAGGTAAAAGAGGGATTTATTGAATATGAAAAATCTCACATCAAAAGAACAGCGTTCCTTGTTGGCCCTCTTATGCTTATCGAAGGAGCTTCTGCTCTTTTTTTAGTTACGAAAGCCACTGATCCACAAATCATCAAGCTTGCTACAGCTAATATTTTGCTCGTGCTACTCATTTGGATATCTACTTTTATCTTTCAGGTATATCAACACCAAAAGCTAACTATTCGATTTTCGAATAAAGTATTTCATGCATTACTTCGAACGAATTGGATTAGGGTCGTGCTTTGGACAGCCAAAGGAGTTGTTGTGATTGCGATTTTAGTAGACTTATTCAAGTGAAATGCAGCTATCCCGCTGGAATTTTGGATTCCAATGACGTTGAGAAGCGAAAGAACTATTGTAATTGATGAGATCCAAAAAGTGCCATCCATTTTGAATGTTATTCACAGCTTGATTGAAGAAAAAATCAGAGTAAATCTTTTAGGAGGTAGAGCTCTTTTGAGACATATGCCTCTTTTTTTTGCAAAAGAGATGAAAGATTCATTTGCGCTTAAACTTGGTATGCTTTCAATCGTATTAGATGCTAAAAAACCAAAAGATGTTCTGCGAGCATATGTTGGAATTTACATAAAAGAATTGAGTGTTTTTCAAAAAAACACTTCTGCTCGACTAGTAGTTATATCCAAGTTTTATCCCGGCATAAGGCGCCTGTTTATAGTGAAAATAATGAGGGTTTTGGTTGTCTTTATCTTTAATAAGGATCCAGCCACCAATATTGCCACCAATAACCGCTGCAATGCTGATTTTACTCGTCTTGTAGTATGCTCCAATATCGACACCACTCGAATGCAGTGTAAAAATGCTTTCTGGTTGAGGCTCGTTTTTTCCAACGCGATGATAAGATCGATACCAACCTCCAAAGCAACGATAAGAAATACCTAGAGAAAATTTCTTAGAAAAATATCCATGCAGGGAGAACTCAAAGGGATATATTAAGGATAAAAGCATGCATTTTGCAAAGAAGTAATCAAAGCCAAGTATTGGAAAAACATAGGTATTATCAATTCCTGTTTGACCCGTTGTGCCAACATGTAGACCGAGGTTATCTGCAGCTTGAAATCTTCCCCAAAAAGTTCCCGTGTAAAAACTATGATTTTTTAGATCAAAATAGTCTAAATCAATATGCGCACCAATAGCTGTCACAAATCTCCACTGATCAACAGCTGTTGTGACATATGCAGCAGATACAATTCCATCTTGGAAGAATTTTTTATTGAAATCAGGGTTTTTGTTCCAGTTAAGATCCATAAGGCTATAACCGAGCTGAAAAGAAAGAGCATGCTTATCTTTTGGGAATGCATTAATAAAAATGGTAGCCCCACCTTCTTTATATCGAATAGCATCAAAGCGGCTTTCTTTGAAATCTGCTTTGGCAACTTGGGAATAAAACGCATCAAAATGAAGAGGGCTTTTCTCACATAGAAATAAGTAATCGGTTGCCATAGCATAATCTAAGGCATGTAGTCTTATAGAAAGTCCAAAAAGGAGTAGAAATAGTAAGCTTTTTCTCTGCATGCATGAAATATAGAAAATAGAAAGATAAAATTGAAGAGATCG
>JAJFMH010000009.1 GCA_021772245.1 Chlamydiota bacterium
GTCTTGCGGGCTTAACACCTTGAATCATCACTTTCGCATACTCTTCATTTACGACGGAAAAATGATCCATATCAATTAAGAATATATCTACTCGAACAATTTTAGAAATTGATGAGTTAGATGCTTGCAAAATGCTTTCTAAATTTTTAAGAACTTGGATGGTTTGAAGACGTATGTCACTTTGTAAAAGTAAACCTGAATTTGGATCTATTGGAACTTGCCCCGAGACAAAAACAAACCCACCAGAAATGACTGCTTGTGAGTAGGGACCTATAGCTGCAGGTGCATTCTTTGTATAAACTTGTTTCATAGGAATAAATGTGGAAGCAAGTAAAACACTTGCTTCCTAAAACTTTAACTTTCTTGGTTTGGCTCTTCAGGAGTTGACTCCGATGCCTGATCAGGAGAGGCACTGTGAGCAGCCGCTGGTACCTTTTTGATATGTATCTTTTCTTTCACTCTAGATGCTTTACCTTGCTTACCTCTTAAGTAGTAAAGTTTACTTCTTCTTACTTTACCCTTTCTAGCAACTTCAATTTTTCCAATTCTTGGACTGTGTAGAAGGAAAACTTTTTCAACAGAACATCCATGAGATACTCTGTATACAGAAATTGTTTCTGAAACACCTGTTCCCTTTCTAGCGATTACAGTTCCCATAAATACCTGAACTCTTTCCTTTTCACCCTCAATAATGCGGATGTGGACTTTCACAGTATCACCAATGCTGAACTGTGGGATATCTGCTTTGAGCTGCTCTTTTTCAAGCTCTTCAATAACAGCTAATCTTCCCATGTTTTTTACTCCTTCTCACCAATTATATTTTTCACAAGGTCTGGTCGCACTCTTTTAGTCTTTGCGTAGCCTTTTTCCTTTCTCCATTTGTCGATCTTTGCGTGGTCTCCGTTGCAAAGAACTTCAGGAACTTCCTTCCCTTCAAAGACTCTAGGTCTTGTATAATGTGGACAATCAAAAACACCCATTTCAAAAGTGTCTTGATATACAGCATCTGCGTTTCCGACGACCCCAGGTACAAATCTAGCTACCGAATCGACCAAAACAATAGCTGCTGGCGCGCCACTTGTTAATACATAGTCTCCAATGCTTATTTCTTCGTCAACCTCAAGCTCGATGGCTCTTTCATCAATTCCTTCATAGTGTCCACACAAAAGAATCAGATGTTTATGATCTGAAAGCTCTTTGCATTTCTCTCTATTTAAGGTTTTACCCTGTGGAGACAAATAAACTACATGAGAGTCTTTTTCTCTAACGTTTCTAATAGCTTTTACAACAGGCTCAGCCATAAGAACCATTCCTGGTCCACCACCATAGGGCCTATCGTCTACCTCAGCTCTTTTTTCACTGGAAAAATCACGTATATCTATAAATTGAATTTCTAAAAGTTCCTTCTCCTGAGCTCTCTTCAAAATACTTTCACCAAAAGCACTTCTGAAATAAGAAGGAAAAAGAGACAAAATATCAATTCGAAGCTTTTTTTCCATTGAAATTCAAACTAAAACTATTTCTTTTTAGCTTCTCTTCTTTTTTTATTAAGCTTAACTTGCTTTTCTCTTTTTCTCTCTCTGTCATTTTTCATGATCTCAGGTGATACACGCGCAACTAAACTACGGGCTTTTTCCGTAAATTCAGCTCCCTTATCGATCCAGTAACTAAGTCTTTCTTCGTAAACAGAGATGTTTTTATCACCCTCTACGTGTGGATCATAATGCCCAACCATTTCTACGTATTTCCCATCTCTTGGAGAGCGAGAATCTGCTACTACAAGTCTGTAAGTCAAATGATTTTTTCGCCCTTGTTGGCGCAAACGAATTTTAAGAGCCATTTAGAATTTCTCCTTTTGAGATTCTATTCATTAAAGTTTAGTGAGGAAATTTTACTGTATCTACAAAAAAAAACATATAAAAAAATGCTTCAAGAAAAGAATTCTTAAGTAAATATGCAAAAAAAGATTTATTTCATGAAAGATGAAAGCTTACTTTGCAAATCAGGGTCTTTCAAATCTAAATTACTGCCTTTCCCTCGCGGCATTTTTTTAAATAATTTTTTTATTCTTTTAAACCCTTTAAGAAGTTTATTTACATCTTCAAGCGCTGTTCCTGATCCTTTTGCAATTCTTCTTCGACGACTAAAATCAATCTCAACAAGACCAGACCTTTCTTTTTTTGTCATAGATAAAATGATAGCTTCTGTTCTCTTGGTTTCTTTTTCTGAAAGGTCTAAATCACCGAGCTCTGATGGCATACCAGGAAGCATTTTCAAAATACCTTTAAATGACCCCATTTTTTTCATCATGGACATTTGCTTAAGATAATCATCAAAAGTGAAACTTGCTTTTCGAAGTTTTTTTTCTAAATCTTTAGAATTTTCGTCGTCTAAATGCTCTTCCGCTTTTTTTACTAAGTTGATGATATCTCCCATTCCAAGAATCCGATCAGCCATGGATGTTGGATTGAAGATTTGAAAATCGGCTACTTTTTCTCCAATACCTTCAAATTTTAAAGGCTTTTGCGTGATTTCTGCGATAGAGATTGCAGCACCTGCTCTTGCGGAGCCATCTAACATTGTTAAAATTGAACCAGTAATTGAAAGTCTTTCATCAAACTCTTTTGCGATCAAGGGCGCTTCTTGCCCCGTAGCTGCGCTTGCTACAAACAAAATCTCAGAAGGATCTGCAATACTTTTTATTGTTTCAAGTTCTTTCATTAAGTCATCATCTATATGAAGCCTTCCAGCTGTATCAAGAATCACAACCTCTATTCCCTCTTTTTTTGCTTTATCGACAGCGCCTTTCACAACCTTTGTTGGATTTGACTCACCTTCGATTGAAAAAACAGGAACATTAATTTGATCTCCAAGAATTTTTAATTGCTTTACTGCAGCGGGCCTTTGCAAATCGCATGCAACAAGCATGGATTTTTTTTGGTATTCTTTTTTCTGCAAAAGGTGCGCAAGTTTTGCGCACTGAGTAGTTTTACCACTTCCCTGCAAACCGACGAGCATCATTACATATGGACTCTTAGCGAATGTGAGAGGCAACTCCTCAGTCCCCATCAAACTGACAAGCTCATCATGAACAATTTCAGCAAATTTTTCAGAAGGAGAAACGCTCTTGATTACATCCGTTCCAATTGCTCTTTCTTTTACACGCTTAATAAAGTCTTTAGTAATTGAGTAGTTAACATCTGCATCAAGAAGTGCGAGTCTTATTTCTCGTACGGCGTCAGAGAGATTTTCTTCTGTAAGGGTTTTAACTCGACTCAGGGAGGAAAAAACATTTTTTAATTTTTCTGTCGTAGCGCCAAACATCAAAATACCTAGAATAAAAAATTATTAAATATTCATTCTACAAAATATTTAGCGTCAAATTCAAGGAAAAAGAATCTATCCTTCCCTGAAAAATCCTTCTCACACCTTTTTTTAGACCAATATTGATTGTTAAAGATCTTGCTTAATGCAATGCCTTGATCAAAACCAATTTCAAAAAAAATTTTGGCGTTATTATTTAAATAATACGGTAATTTTTTTTCTAAATTAGTATAGCATTCTAAACCAGATTCGCCAGAGATCAGTGCTGTTTTAGGCTCAAAATTCCTTACAGTTTCCTCTAAACCTACATAATCTTCATTTTTGATATAGGGTGGATTAGAAAAAACATAGTCAGCTTTTAAACCGTGATAGGGCTCAAGTAAGTCTCCCTCTAGAAAAACCGCTTCAATATTATTTTTTTTTGCATTTGCCTTAGCAACACTAAGTGCTAAAGAAGACTTATCTGATAGGTAAGCTTTTAATTCAGGAAACTTATTCTTTATTGATAATCCAATGCACCCAGTACCCGTTCCGACATCAAAAAGAATCTTATTAGCTTTATAATCTTCTCGAATAACATTACATGCCTTATCGACCAGAACTTCAGTCTCAACTCGAGGAATTAACACATCTGTATTTACTGCTAACTTTAGATGATAAAACTCTACTTCCTTTAGTAAATAAGCTAAAGGAAAACCTTGTAAATATTCCAAAAGTAACTTTTCAAATTTCTCGCAGTCTTCCTCTGAAATATCACTCTCAAGCATGAGAAACAAATCCCCCCACTTGATTTTTAGAATATAACACAAAAGATCTTCGATATCTCTGCTAGAGACAGCACCCCTTTTTAACTTAGCTTTTGCTTTAGCTAACTTTAGTATTTCTACAACAGATGACATTTACTTAAGAGGAAAGTTTTTCTTGATAAAAATATTTTACAAGAGACTGAGTAATTTCTTCTAAATCGCCCTGCATTACCTTCTCAAGTTTATATAGAGTTAAGTCAATCCGATGATCTGTGATTCTATTCTGAGGAAAATTATATGTGCGGATTCTCTCAGAACGATCTCCAGACCCAACCTGACTTGATCGGAGTGATGAGATTTCTTCTTGTTGCTTTCTACGCTTTTCTTCCACAAGCTTTGCCTTTAGAACACGCATCGCTTTGTCTTTATTTTTATGCTGTGAACGTTCTTCTTGACAATAGACTACAACACCGGTTGGAACATGCGTGATACGTACAGCAGAATCAGTTGTATTTACATGCTGACCACCAGCGCCAGATGCGCGATAGGTATCAATCCTTAAATCTTTTTCATCAACATCAATAACTTCTTCTTCGCCAGGCTCCATAATGACAGCAACAGTTACAGCTGATGTGTGAACTCTACCTTGGGTTTCTGTCGTTGGAACTCTTTGTACACGGTGAGTTCCTGCTTCGTACTGCAAAAAACGATGAGCATTTTGCCCAGAAATTCCCATGATATACTCCTTATAGCCTCCAGCATCTGATGGCGTACAAGATAACAACTCATACTTCCAGCCTTTCGAATCGGAGTAAAGCTTATACATTCTAATACAATCACCGACAAATATTGCAGCCTCATCTCCACCTGTTCCAGCCCTTATTTCTAGAATAAGATTTGCATGATCATTTGGATCGGGAGGAACAAGAAGAGTTTCAAGCTGAATCCTGAGTTTTTCAACATCAACTTCGAGCAAAGAAAGCTCTTCTTTTGCCATTTCAACTATTTCAGGATCAGACTCTTCATCTATCAATTCTTTGTTGCTGTCAATTGCATCAAGGCATGCTTGGTATCGAGCCTGATATTCAGAAATCTCTTTTAAATAGGAATGTTCTTGGGTAAGCTTTTTATAAGCTTTTTGATCGGCTAGAATTTCTGGATTACCCAGGTCATCTTCCACTTCTTTGAAACGTAATAGTAATTTTTCTATTTTCTTTTTCATAACACAAAAAAAGATCCATTGATTTTCAATTCAATTATGAGAAATCAATGGATCGGTGAATGTAAAACTAACCTTTAGATTCAGTATCTTCTTTTTTAGGTTTTGCAGCCTCTTTTTTTGGAGCAGCTTTTTTAGCAGGCGCTTTTTTTACAGCTGGCTTTGCAGCTTTTTTAGGAGCAGGTTTCTTTGTAGGCGCTTTTTCTTCTTTTTGTGACTCTTCTTTTACCGCTGCAGCTTTTTTCATGCCGCTATATTTTTTACGGAATTTATCCACTCTACCCTCTGAATCAACAAATTGCTGTGATCCTGTATAAAAAGGGTGAGAAGCTGATGAAATAGGCACTCTATAGACAGGGTACTCTTTTCCTTCGAATGTGTCTTTATCTTGAGGTTGAAGTGTACTCCCGCACACAAACTTATATCCAGTTGATGTATCTATAAAAAGTATATCTTGGTAAGGAGGATGGCCTTTTTCTTTCATTTACTTCACCAAAGTTAATAGTTTATTGAATCAAAATTAATCTTAGGGGTAAATGTTAACTCTCATAAGAGAT
>JAJFMH010000081.1 GCA_021772245.1 Chlamydiota bacterium
TATTCCTTTAAATTTCATACCTTTAGGAAAATACTGCCTTATCAATCCATTTGTATGCTCATTTAGGCCTCTTTCCCATGAATGATATGGTTTTGCAAAGTAAAGCCCTGACTCAAGTCTTTTTGATAGATTAAGCACAAATTTTATGTTGAGCAGTATATCAAAAAGCAAAGCAGTCTGCAGGAAGGTATACATTGCTTTGGGAAGAAATAAGGACTCTCTTTAAATACGTGTTTCTAAAAGACTGGCACCACCTAATAGGTCTATTGCTGAAGAAAGAGTTTTAGATACAACATAAAGAGAAGTACTTAGAATTTTTGGTTTTTAATGTTAAAATATATTTTTAAATTTGGTTAGCTATGGTTCCGCTCGAGCTATCTCTAGTACAAAACTCTTTAAAATTTATTGCTCGAATTTAAAAACAAGATGAGTCAGCGGGAATCACTACAAGGTCAGAAAATATTTGAACATATTTGGAAAATTAGTTATAAGATAGTTCTTAAAAATCTAGGCGAGAAAGTTTATGGCAGCATCCAGCACCCTCGGAAATCCAATTACCAAATGCCCGCTCAGAGAAAATCCAGAGTTGTATAGCAGATCTAATGTAATAAATACTGATGAAATTTCTAATACTGATGAAATTTCTAATCTTGCTACACAAGTTTATCAAATAGTCCAAGAGGCGCAAAAGGAGGATGGATCAGAAAGAGATTCTACGCTCGTTGAATCAAAGCTTAAGGATAAACTTCTGAAAACTTTACCCTTAGAAAATTTGGATTTTACCTCAGAAGAACACTCTACATTTTTGAAAAAAATTTTTGAAGTAGTATTCATATTAGCTGAACAATCAGATGAAGGAAATCAATCTGAATTTAACGGAATCAACTTACTTCATCGAACAACAATGCGTAATCTTGAACATCCTTCCCTTAATGTAATTTACCAGGCAATTCTTGAATATAAAGCTAATTTGGCATGGAAAAACACAGAAGCATGCGCAATTCAAAACTGGTTAACTACTGCTCATCCCAATCCTTTCTTTTCGCGGATGTTTTTTGCTTATGAAGCTAAATTTAAGAAGATTCATATTAAGAGATTTGATGATCCTCGAACATACGAACAAATTATGAATCTTGTATTTAAAATAGTACCAAGTTTCAATATTAACATCGATTTTGAACCAAATAATGAGAAAACAACAAACAACGAATGCACTGAAACTATTTATGAGATAATAAAAAAAATCCCCCCTCAAAACTCAGATGATCCAGACCTGCTTCTTGATCTTTTTAGAGCGTTTCATGATAGTTTTAGTGTATGCCTAAGATATAATATAAATAATGAAACCGCTTCTGAGATAAAAAAAATTTTCCGGGATGCACTTACGAGGCTACAAAACGAAAAACCAAGCGAATTTCAATCTACAATTTATCTACTTTATAAGACATTGGCTTTTAACCATGAAAATACACCTCTTTTTAGACACCTGCAGGATGTGATAATAGACTTTCTAGTTGAATCAGCTTGGAAAAATTCAGAAATATATCCATTCTGGGTTTGGTCAACTAAAGCTTCAACACTTTCAAATAAAGTTGAAGTATTGAAATTAACTACGGAAGCTAAGGAACAATTCTATGAAACCGAAAGGGACATGTTAGAAATTCTCTTTGTATATCAATTTGCAATTGATATTTTAAATAGATATAAAACTTCTTCAGAAAAATTTAACCTTCTACCCTTTCAGCCTATTTTCATTGAACATCAATACCCCAATTTTGAGAAAGTAGAGTCAAACTTACAGTTAGCAGAAAAACTAGCGAAAAAAACAGAATTTTTTCTAGCGGAAAATCTAACAGAACTAAAGAACTTCCTCAAAGACATAGTTGCACCCATCTTGGGAGATAGTTACTCTAAAAATATGTGGTCAATATATGTAACGACGTCTCTAACTAAAGAACAAACGTCTCTAACTGAAGAACAATTGAATATTCTTCTTGCATATGATAAAAACACAGATACATTCCAAGAGTTAAAAAGTAAGATCCAAAATGATATAAAAACGGCAGCTATAGAAAGGCTCAAACAAACCTTTGATGATATTGACCCTAATGGTCTGAGTGATAATGAAAATACAAAAAAGTTTATTACTCATTGTTTACTAGACTATGCTAAAGATTTATACGCCCTAGAATGGTTAAAAGCACAAGACATCTGTGATACAGATAAACAAATTCTGACTTTTATGAAAAACATACAAAGTAGAGCAGCTAAATTATATTACCCTCAAACCCTTGATCCTGTAATACCATTTATTGATAGTGAGGAGATTGACTTGAGTAATTTGATTAAATATATTTTAGTTTTTAATCATTCTGCAATGTATACTGAAGAATTGTATTTCTTAGACAAGTAAGATATCAGTCCTAACGGGCAAAACTGCCCCAGATTTTGTTAGACTTACCCCATCTATTTCTATTACACCAGTAAATTTTTCTGACTCAAAACTCTTCTCACCCCAACTCATCATAATAACCGATACGAAATAGAATCTCCTTCTACAAGTAGTTCTATTTTTGATCCTTCCTGGATTTGCCCCTGAATCAAGGCTTTTGAGAGCATATTTACAACTAGGTGTTGTACTAGCCTCTTTAACGGCCTTGCCCCAAAGACTTTGTCATACCCTTTTTCAGATAGATACGCAGCAACACTTGGTTGATATGAAAGAGTAATCTTCTTATCCAGTAGCCGTTTAGAAACAATATCAAGTTGAATCTCAGTAATTTTTTGCACATCCTTTTTCTTGAGCGGCATAAAGGGCAATATTTCATCCAGCCTATTGATAAACTCGGGCCTGAAATGCTTCCCGATAATAGGTTCGATTAAAGAGAGCATCTCTTCTTTACTTTGAAGGCTTTCTTCCTGAAGACCTTCTAATAAAAGCTGAGATCCCAAATTGGATGTCATTATAAAAAGGGCATTTTTACAGTTGACTTGTCGCCCTTTGTTATCTGTGATATGACCATCATCGAAAACTTGCAACAAAATATTAAACACATCTGGATGCGCTTTTTCAATTTCATCTAATAATACTACGCTGTATGGAGATCGTCGAAGTGCGTCTGTAAGCCCCCCTCCTTCATCATATCCCACATATCCAGGAGGCGCTCCAATTAATTTCGAGACCGAGTGTTTCTCCATATATTCAGACATATCCAATCGAATAATAGCATCTTCTTTATCGAAGAGCTCAAAGGCAAGCGCTTTGGTAAGTTCCGTTTTTCCAACACCAGTTGGCCCCACAAATAGAAAGGCACCAATAGGTCTTTTGGGGTCTGAGAGCCCAGCTCTTGATCTTCGAATAGCATCACAAACAGCTGTTACAGCAAAGCCTTGCCCAACTACTTTTTTTTGCAAAATCACTTCTAAACTCATCAATCGATCTTTTTCAGTTTCAAGCATCTTCGATACGGGAATCTTCGACCACTTAGCAACAACCTCTGCAATAAGGTGTTCATCAACCTCTTCTTTAAGAAGCCTGTTTTCCTTCGCATTTAGACTCTTTTGAGCTTCTTCAATCTCTTTTTCCATTTGCGGAATCAGGTCATAGCGCAGCTTGGCAACTTTTTCATATTGAAGTGCCCGCTCTGCTTCTTCTTCTTGAAAACGTAGTGACTCTAAACGTTCTTTCTTGGTTTTAACAGAGTCAATAAGCTTTTTTTCTTTCTCCCACTCCGCTTTTAATGCGCTAAGCTCTTCTCGAGTGCTTGCAATTTGTTTCTCCAGCTCAGGAGAAACTTTCTCTCCTTTTTTGACCCCTCCCTTCTGCACGAGTAAAGAACCAAGCTCTCTTTCTTTTTTATCAATGGGGAGAGGAAGGCTTCCCATCTGGGTTTTGATCAAACTTGCGGCTTCATCAATTAAATCAATTGCCTTATCAGGCAAAAATCGATCTGCGATATATCTTTGAGAAAGGTAAACAGCTTCTTCAATCGCTTTATCAGTAATCTGTACGCCGTGAAAAGTCTCATACTTTTCTTTTAACCCTCTTAAAATCGTAATCGCATCGAGTGTGTTTGGCTCTTCTACTGTTACAGGTTGGAATCTTCGCTCTAAGGCAGCATCTTTTTCGATGTATTTTTTATATTCGGCAATTGTAGTCGCGCCGATGCAATGCAACGTCCCTCTTGCTAAAGCAGGCTTTAGCAAGTTCGCAGCGTCCATTGCACCATCTGTTGCGCCAGCGCCAACTAAAGTATGCACCTCATCGATAAAGAGAAGAATCTTCCCTTCTGCTTTTTCTACTTCTTTTAAAATTCCCTTGAGTCTTTCCTCAAACTCTCCGCGATATTTAGTGCCCGCTATCAAGCTACCCATATCAAGTGTAAAAAGTTCTTTACCTTGGAGGGCGTCAGGAACATCTCTTTGGAAGATACGGATAGCAAGGCCTTCTGCAATCGCAGTTTTTCCAACTCCTGGATCACCGATTAAAAGAGGATTATTTTTTGTTCTACGACTAAGTATTTGGATTGTTCTGCGAATTTCTTCTTCTCGGCCAATAACAGGATCTAACTTACCCAATTTTGCAAGGCCTGTTAAACTTTTACAGTATTTCTCTAAAGCTTTTAGGCCACTTTCACTGCTTGCATTTTCCATTTTTTCTCCTCCGCGAGATTCCTTTACCTTAGCTATAAAATCACTTTTAGATATTTGTTTGATGAAATTCCAAACGGGCTCTTGCTTTTGCTCATAAAAAGCTAGAAGTATATGGTCAGATGCAATGAAGTCATCTTTCCATTCACCTGCATACTTTTTAGCAAGTTGCAAAAGAGATTGCAGCTCTTTTGCAACTTGTGGATCACTCCCAGGACCTTCAAATGAGGGCATCGAACTTAAAGATGTTTGCAGGCTTTTGCTAAGCGCCTGCAGATCGATATTAAAGCTTCGAAGAAGTGATCCAAAAAGGCCATCTTGATCTAATAGGAAAGCTTGCAACAAATGCTCTGGCTTAATTTGCGTATGTTTATACTCAGTTGCAATTCGAACAGCTTCTTCAAGAGCTTTCTGCACTTGATCTGTAAAAGAATATTCCATGATTACCTCCTACAAAATACACGAATTAAACAATGCTGATTATAGGAAAAAAATCAGTTTTTTTGGATAAAAAAAACTACTTAATACTTATATAAATTTGAAACGGTTGATTGGGAGATTGGAAGTTTTTGCTATACACTTCAAAATCGGAATTAAAGCTTCTTGGAAGGTCTGCCGCCCAAATTTCTTGCCATTTAGTAATCAGTGATGCTGGGAACTCGCCCTCTACATCGAATTTTGCATACATTGATGCTGGAATCTTTTTTATAACCATTCCAGGCAGAGGTTTTGTGCCTTCTTTAACTTTGCATCCAATACAAAAAGTAAACTCACCCATATGATCTGACTCATATTGAGTATATAGGCCATAAATATCATCGGAAATTTTATTTGGGATTTTATGTTCGTAGTCCTCTTTAAAAAAGGTATCTCACATCCCTGAAAAATCTTCTTTGGCATTGCTTGTTCGAATTTCAATGCCCATCAGCTCAAAGGATTCGTTTTTAATTTTATTCACATCTACTCCGTTATCTGATCAAAATTAGTAGCAAGTTCTGCTTTTTCTTTGCAGTCTACAAACCAGTGTAGGAAGCCACAGCTGTTGCACTGAAAACATCTTGCACTTTGATTCCAAAATTGAGTTCTAAAAATAAACGTGATCCAAGAAGTTGTAACCAAACCTTCTCGCTTGCTAAATCTATCGTGGCCGCAATGACTACATTTGAGAACATTTTCTTTGATTGTTACCTTTGCACCAACTCCACCACACCAGGTCTTTCCAACCTGACTTCTTTTTTTTATAAATGTAATTATAAAACCTACAATTACAAATCCCCAAAATAAAATTGCTGCGATAGCACTACCTGCATTTTGATCCATGAAATATTCCTAAGTTTGAGTATATCCCCAATAATTTTAGAGTAGATTGATTTATAAAGAAAGTTCTTATACACGAGTTATCTCTAACCTTGAAGCAGAAACGCTCTTAAAAAGTTTAGGCTTCGAAGTGATTCCATGTGGTTCCCATCATGTATTTAGAAAAAAAGGTTATCACAAAAATGTTTCTATAAAAAAAAGGTCGCAGCTATTGCCATATCAATTGTGAGATATAAAAGAGGTTCTAAGAGATCATGGTTACTAAAAAAAATCTAAGTTATTATCTTAATCTCAATTGGAGCTATACCATTGAGCAGGAATCCTTTAATAGAAAAAAGTACTTCATTATTCGCGTGAATGAATTACCAGGTGTCTGTACAGATGCAGAGACGATTGACGAAGGGATGCAGCTAATACAAGAAGCGATCAAAGCCTCTATTAAACTATATTTAAAACAAAAAGATCCTATTCCAGAACCAATTGACAAAAAGAAGTTTAAAGGAAATATCACTTATAGAACTACGGCAGAGAGGCATTATTTACTAAGTAAAATAGCAATTGAGAAACATAGCTCGCTTAGCAAAACGCTTGACATGCTTGTAGATAATGGATTGGAAAAATATGGTTTCTCATCTGATACGAGAAAATCCGTACCATCCTAGGTTGCAATACCGTTAAAAAGAAAAATAGCGGTATCTACAAGTAGATAGACTCCAAGACCCATAAAAAGAACAGCCATTGCTCTTCCCCCCCACTTATCTACAAAGTCTTTTGTAATGATAAGTAGATGCTCACTTTTTCGTCGAAGAATCAGGTAAATGACAAAAAGAACAAGAAGGGGTGAAATATATAGTACATTATACCACCAAATGGCGGATAGAATTTCAAACAACTCTAAATCTTCTTTGAGCATCTGATCAATCGCTGCTAAATAAGGAAATACAGTTGGAAGATTTGCGATTGTTATCAACGTCCCTAAAAAAAATGTTCCCATCGGTTTTAGAGAGAAAGGCTTTTTTTCATGATGAACTTTTCGTCTTTCCTTATGAAATGTATAGAGCCCAAATCCTATGAGTATTAATCCAATAATACTTCCAAAAATATAGTCAATCAGTTGTGGGTTTCTAAAAAAGTCATCTACAAAGTCATACAGAAAAAAAGCAATGCATGTGCCAATGATAAAATAAGTGACATAGATCCCAATCAGAAATGTACATACGCGAAGCACGGGTTTAGGCGTCCCAAGAAGGTAAATATGCGTTGCAATGTTCAAAGGGTTTGCAGAATCGATAAGCGCGGCTACTGAAATAAATAAACAAAAACTTAGCATGAATAAACCTTTTCCAATATTTCGCACTGTAAAAAAATTAGAGCCAAAAGTCAACACCAGTTTTGTAATTAATTAATTGAGTTAATTAACACTTTATTGTAAGAGAAGATTAAATAAGCTTATTTAATTATATTTATATGAAAAGAATAATTAACATTATTATTCTGTGCGCTTTTTGCAATCTAGCTATAGCCATAGAAAAGGTAAATTTGGCACTTGTCTATGATGGTGCTCAGTCCCATGACGATATTTTCTATTCCCTTGTTCAAGGTGAAATCAGGGACCTACTTGCCAATGAATTTGACATTGCATTTGTGGAATATATTGATAATTGGGACATAAGAGGCGCAAATGCGGCTCTTACAAACGCTCTACAGAGCCCCGATATTGATCTTGTGATCTCACTTGGTGTCTTGTCCTCCTACGCAGCGCTCCAGAAAAAAGATATCAATAAGGGGCTAATTATCGGCTACGATGTAAGCATTTTCTTCGCGAAATCACCGGGAGATATTTCGAAGTTAAATAGCAATATTGCCTATTACAGCGGGCAAAAAAGTATTTTGCATGAACTTAGTGTTTTTAAGGAAGTCACCCATGCAAACAAGATCGCAATTGTTGGCGACACATCGATGCTCAGTGGACAAGTCCCAAGTATAGAGCACATTATCGAATCAAATCTCCACAAACTTGGCATGGAAGGCGTCTTTATTCCAGTAACTACGAGTACAGATGTGGTTATAGAAAGCCTAGATTCACTCGATGTCAATGGAGTACTTCTTCTTCCTACCTGGAGACTTAAACCAGAAGAATTTCAGAAAATGGTAAATCAAATTAACAGCAAAAAACTCCCCTCTTTCTCAATTTCAGGAGAAAACGAAGTAGAGAAAGGAGTTCTTATGACAACCATTCCCTACAGCGAGTTGAAACGCGCTGCAAGAAGAGTTGCTTTAAATACGCAAGAGCTTCTCTTAAGCGGAAATACCGAAGAAATCGATATCGATTTCAAAAGAGGGAAAGAGCTTATTATTAATGAAAAGACAATGGACGCTCTTCAAATTGATCTTCCTTGGAAAATTAGAGATATTGCAAGATTTGTAGATCCTCCCAATACGTATCAAAATAGTCTAAGTCTCTGGGACGCTACAGAAATTGCTATTGAGCAGAATTTAGACTTAGATGTGGAAAGATGGGTTGTAAAAGCGGGTAAAGAAGATGTCCTTACAGCGCTATCGAGGCTCCTTCCCCAAATCAATTCTGGGGCAGTTGCCAGAATTATTGATGCAAACTCTGCAAGATTTGCACGTGGATACGAGCCAGAGCGAGTTATTCGTGGTAAGTTGCGCTTAGATCAATCTGTATATGAAGATGATCTTGTAGCCGGCTACACCATCGAAAAAAACATTCAACAAGCCCGAGAATATAATAAAGACACAACGCAACTTGATATCATCTTTGATACCACAGTGGCATATCTCCTAGTACTCAAAATCCAAGCAGAAAAAGAAATTGCTATCGAGAATTTGGATCTTACAAAAGCAAATTTACGAAGGGCGCAAGAACTTGTTAATTCTGGTCATTCAAGACTCTCTGAGGTCTATAGATGGCAAAGCGCCGAGTCTTCGAATCGAGAAGATCTTCTCACCATTCAAGCAAATCTTGATAACATCGAAACAGAGTTTAATAGGCTTTTAAATAGACCTCTGAAATCGAGGGTTCTGCTTGATGATATGAGACCCTCGAATTTTAGCTTTTTAACAAGTTTAGAAGACTTCGAAAAGCTTATTTCCTCTCCGTTAAAGATGGAAAATTTCAAAGGCTTTATGACTTCACTTGCGAATGATCTCTCTCCTGAAATTAAGTCCATTGGAGAAGAGATTAAAGCTCAAGAGAGAAAATTCACCTCGACAAAACGAGCCTTTTATTTACCCAAGTTTAAAGCCTTTGCAGAAGTTGGAAAAAACTTAGCTAAAAGTGGAGCTGGCGATAGCCCACCACCAGGGCTTTCAAACTCCAAGTCTCAAAAAGCTGCTGGTATCGAGCTTTTCTATCCCCTATTTACAGGAGGAGAGCGAAAAGCAGCCAAGTATCGAGCCTTTTTTGACCTGCAAAAGTTAAAAACTGAGAAAGCCTCTCTCACCTTAAAAATTGATGAGAATGTGATTAATTCCATCGATAACCTTAAATCCTCTTTTGATGGAATTTATTGGGCAAAAAAAGCAGAGCTTGCAGGCATGCAAAATCTTCGAATTGTTACTGAATCGTATGCACGCGGAGTTGTCTCTATTGTTGACTTAATCGATGCGCAAAACACTGCTATTACTGCCAAACAAAACCACTCTGATGCGATCTATGATTTTTTAATTGATATGATGTCACTTCAAAGAGCTGTGGGAAGCTTTGTGCACTATATGCCAGCAAGTGAGCAATCTATGTTAAAAACGAGTCTCATGCAAAAAGTGTTACATAGGAGCGATTCATGAAAATACTACTCCCCGTTTTGACATTTCTATTGTTTTTTTCGTCCTGCGATAAAAAAGAAGGACAAAAAGATCCTATTCGACCAGTAATTACTGAAGAAGTCGGGCTCATATCTAAAGCTCCCCCTCTATACTTTTCAGGATTTTCTAAATCAGAAAAGTTCATTAACACAAGTTTTCGAGTCGGTGGAAAAATAGAGAGAATCCCGATCAAGGTGGGAGATTCTATTAAAAAAGGTCAGCTCATCGCAAAACTTGATGACACAGACTACCTGTTAGAGATGCAAGATGCCAAAGCATCTTATGAAAAAGCGCAAGCAGAAGCTCGAAAAGCAAGCGCGCAATATCGAAGAATCAAAAATCTATATGAAAGTGAAAGCGCTTCTCGAGACGAACTCGACACCTATCGCGCTGCCAATGAATCAGCAAAAGCCACAGCAAATACAAACCAATCCAGGCTTGACTTGGCCACAAAAAAGCTCAGTTATACCACCTTGTATGCAAGTGAGCCCTATTGTGAAGTTTCTGCAAAAAATGCCGAGATCCAAGAAAATGTGGAAGCTGGTCAAACCATTGCTGTTCTATCTTGTGGAAAGAAATTAGAAGTTGAGATCGCTGTTCCTGAAACAACGATTGCAGATATTTATGAAGGGCAAGCTGTTACTATCTTTTTCAATGCGCTCCCAAACAAGCAATATGATGGAGTTGTTCAAGAAGTCGGTGTATCAGCAAGCTCTGGCACCACCTTCCCAGTAACTGTAGCACTTACTAAAAAACATGCAAAGCTACGATCAGGCATGGCTGCAAAAGTAAAAATTCAGGGTAAAGATATTCCGTATGGTGGACCTGTTATTGTCGTTCCAATTGATGCTGTGGGAGAAGATCTACAAGGCAACTTTGTGTATGTCTTTGTCCCTAAAGATAAAGACATGGGGGTAGCAAGGAAAGTCCCTGTAACCGTTGGAGAAATTACACCCGGTGGATTCGTCATTTTGGATGGAATCGCTAAAGGCGATGAAATCATCATCGCAGGTGTTCGATACCTTCGGGATGGCAAGAGTGTAAAACGACTTGATAAGGCGTATTCGATGAAGAGAAAAGCATGAATTTTACTAAACTTGCGTTTAAAAAAGCGCAATTTACACTTCTAACTATCTTACTTCTCTGCGTTGCGGGCTTTCTTTCCTATAAATCAATGTCTCGATCGGAAGATCCTATTTATGTAATTCGCATCGCGCAAGTTGTAACAAGCTGGCCCGGCGCTAGCCCTGAACGT
The DNA here is from genome assembly GCA_021772245.1 of Chlamydiota bacterium. Lineage (GTDB taxonomy): Bacteria > Chlamydiota > Chlamydiia > Chlamydiales > Simkaniaceae > JAJFMG01. The sequence goes on from JAJFMH010000081.1 coordinate 11,051, forward strand.
GTAGAAATGCTTGTTACCGATAAACTTGAAAAATACATCCAAGAAATTCCTGAAATCGACTACATCGAAAGTGAATCCAAAACGGGCGTTTCCGTAATTACAGTTCATGTTCTTGAAAAATATAAAAATATGCGCCCCATTTGGGATGAGCTTCGAAGAAAAGTAGAAGATGCAAAAAGAGAATTACCTGAAACGGCATCGGCGCCCCATGTTAATGATGATTATGGGGATATCTATGGCATTGTTTTTTCAATTATTTGGGATGGATTTACTTTCCGCGAAGTCAAAGATATCGCGGATGATATTCGAGATGATTTGCTCGATATTAAACAAGTCGCAAAAGTTGACATCATAGGTGTGCAAGATGAGCGGATATTTATTGATTATAACAACGATAAACTCAATGAAATTTCCCTCTCTCCCTCTCAACTTAGAAACATCTTAAAAGAAAGAAATATCATTCAATCTGGGGGAATGATTTATACCAGAACAAGTCAAATCGCAGTTGAGCCGACAGGAAACTATGAACAAGTAAAAGATATTCAAGATACCCTTATTCAAATCCCCAACACCTCTCATATTGTGCGCCTTGGCGACATCGCAAATATTTATAGAGGCTACATTGACCCTCCCAAGATTCTTATGAGAACAAATGGAGAGGAAAGCATCGGAATTGCCATTTCAATGCGAGAGGGAGATAACATCATTACCCTTGGTGAGAAAGTCACTGACTTACTGAGTAAATATGAGGCCCATTATCCTTTAGGTATTGAATTTGAAATGATTGCCTACCAACCCGATCGTGTGAGTCATAAAATCTCAGAATTTGCAGGCAATCTTTTACAAGCTATTTTAATCGTTTGCGCTGTTATGTTTTTATTTCTAGGTCTTCGAACAGGCTTCATCGTTGCAAGCCTGATTCCTGTTGTCATTTTGATTACAGTGTTCATCATGGCCTTTTTTAAAATCGGTCTCAATCAAATCTCTCTTGCCTCACTTATTATTGCGCTTGGAATGCTTGTCGATAATGCTATTGTAATCTCCGAGAGCATCATCATGCAGATGAAAGCGGGCAAAAAAGCCTTGGATGCAGCAATACATTCTGCAAAAGAGCTTAGGATGTCCCTACTTATTTCATCACTAACAACCTCTGCTGCATTTCTACCTATTTTTCTTGCTGAATCTGGTACGGGGGAATATGCAGGTTCCTTATTTTTAGTAGTGACAATTACCCTTTTGTGTTCTTGGCTTATCTCTCTTACGATGATCCCTATTCTTTGTATCTTCTTTTTGAAAGTAAAAAAAGAAGATGGAAAAATGTCCTTTTTTTCCAAATTCATGCAAAAAAAACCAAGTAAATCCAAAGTCCCCTATCAGGGTTTTTTCTACGAAACCTACCGGAAAACGCTTGTTTTCATGCTCAAGAAACGAATGTCAGTTATAATTCTTACAGCTTGTATTTTCCTGCTCGCTATTTTCTCTCTTCGCTTTGTCCCTAAAATCTTTTATCCGCCAAGTGATACTCCCATGTTCACAGCAGAAATTGAAATGCCCGTTGGCTCTTCCATTCGAAGAACTGAAAATACTCTCAAGAAAATTGAAGACTTTGTCATTAAAAACTTTGTCGTAGATGAATCGAGAAAAGATGGCGTTGTAAACTTTGCAACCTACATTGGATATGGTGGCCCTAGATACCGCCTGCAGCATAATCCTGACGCTGCCAATACTCACTACGCCTTTATGTTATTCAATGTAACTGACTTTACTCAAACACCTGAAATAAAAGCAGAGCTTGAAGACTATATCCTGGAAAAATTCCCGGATACTAAAGCTAAAATTCGCCCCCTTGAAGAAGGAACTCCGGTTGATAACCCAATAGAAGTGCGTATCACAGGAAAAGATGTAAATACTCTTTATTTACTAGCTGCGCAAGTAGAAGAAAAACTCGAAAATATTTCTGGCACGAAATATGTAAATAATGACTGGGGCAATAAAGGAAAAAAAATTGTTATTAAAGTTGATCAAGAAAGAGCTAAGCGAGCTCAAATTACAAATTCAGATATTGCAAGATCTTTAGAATCTGCAATTTCTGGAATTAGTCTTTCTGAATTTAGAGAAGAAGATGAACTAATACCTGTGATTTTACGCTCTGAAATAGCCAAAGATGTCGATCTAATCTCTACAGAAGCCTTTAATGTATATTCGCAAGCAAGTGGAACATCTGTTCCATTAAATCAAGTTGCAGAAATTCTTGTTGAATGGGAACCAACCATCGTATTTCGTCGAAATCGATTAAAAACGATTACGATTTTCTCTGAAATCCAGGAAGGGTACACTGCAAGCGAAATTGATAAACAAATCATATCCTATTTAAAAAAAGAAAGTAAGTCATGGCCTGCTGATTACAAGTGGGCGATAGGAGGTGAAAATGAAGAGTCTGGAAAAGCAAAAAACTCTATCTATGTAAAACTTCCGATTGCAGCTCTTCTCATCCTATTTCTACTCATGGCTCAGTTTAACTCTTTAAAGCGTATGGTAATTATAGTCATTACCATTCCCATTGCATGTATTGGAGTTATTATTGGTCTTCTTGTCACCCATTCCTACTTTGGAATTATGACACTTCTTGGAGTCATATCCCTTGCAGGTATCATTATTAATAATGCAATTGTATTACTCGATCGAATCAAAATCGAAATCGAAGAAAATCACGCAAAAGAAACCCACGCTATTATCTTAGCTGCGCAAAAAAGAATGAGGCCCATTCTACTTACGACAATTACAACAGTTGCATCACTACTTCCACTTTGGTTTAGTGGAGGAATACTATGGGAACCGATGGCAATTGCCATCATATTTGGCCTTCTTATTGGAACGGTGCTAACACTTGGGCTCGTGCCAGTTTTCTACTCTCTCTTTTTCAAAGTAGATTTTGAAGAATTTAACCTAAGTGAAATTAAAATAGAGGAATCTCATGAGACATATCCATCCACCTAAAAACAGCTTTGGTATTTTGCTTATATTCTTAATTGCCACTTTCACAATCTATCCTTTTCTTGGAAATTATTTTCTTTCACAAATTGTATTTAAAGTACTCTTCTCGCTAATTCTAATTGGTGCACTTTATGTTTTAAGTTCCAAAAAATCCATATTTCTTCTTGGCATGGTTTTTATGACTCCAACTCTTGTTTTCAATTGGATTTCATATCTACTTCCCCATGCGAGTACATTCATACTGCTGGATATATTTTCAATTCTATTTTGGTTTTTTATTCTTCGAATCATGATTAGATCCATATTTCGACAAAAAGACTTCACAGAATCCCTTTTTGGATCTCTTTGCGTATACTTTATTATCGGGCTACTATTTGCAGACATGTTTTCGCTTATTGAAAATATTTACCCAGGATCCTTTTCCTACGCCTTTGGAATGAAAGAAATTCCTCTACAAAATGTCCGCCAAATCCAGCAATTTATCTACTTTAGTTTTGTAACACTCACAACTCTTGGTTACGGAGACATTACACCATTAATTTTACCTGCAAAATTTCTTTCGATTCTAGAAGCTATTTTAGGCCAGCTTTATATCGCTGTAATGATTGGAAGATTCGTTGGAATCACTCTTCAAAAAGAAAATTTGCCCTAAAGGTCTTCCCAATGTAAGATTCTAGAAAAAAATGGGATCTAACTATGAAAAAACACCTACTAATCCTTCTTACAGCTACTTCACCACTCCTTTGTGCAACGCATTGGTTTGCAGGAACTGCGCCTGATCGGCATAAAGAAATGAGAGAGCATTTTTCAAAACCACAGCCTAAAGAAAAGCTTCCCTGGTATCAGTGGAAATACATGACTGGAGATTGGAATGGAAATAGAAGCTCGCTTGCTAAAAATGGCGTCACCTTTTCTGGATCCTTTTTTACAGACTGCTTAGGCAATCCAATTGGTGGAAGAGCGCGTGGCTTTGAATACGCCGGTTCTCTTGGTGTCGATATGAATATCGACTTTGAAAAAACTACCAAGTTAAAAGGACTAGAGTTTTACATTGCAGCTGTTTCAAGATCAGGATCGAATCTCTCTTCTAAAAAAATTGGCAACCAATTTCCAGTAGCCCAGCTATATGGCGGACAAAATGTTCGTTTGAACCAAGCCTATTTTAAACAAACTCTTTTCGATGGAGATCTAATGATCAAGCTTGGTCGAATAGAAGCTGGTGATAATTTTTTACAGTCTCCACTGTATTATAACTTCGTCAGTAACGCTTTTGATGGAAATCCGATCGGTGTTTTTTTTAACGTTCCATTCACAGCATATCCAAATTCTACATGGGGCGCCTATCTCCAATTTAGCCCAATAAAAAGGGTTCTTGCAAAGCTTGCTGTGTATAACGCCAATGCCAATGTAAATAGAAATAGTTACCATGGATTCAACTTATCTTTTAAAAATACTGATGGCGCTCAGATAATCGGAGAGCTAGGATACATCTTAAACCAAGAACCAGAAGACACTGGCCTTCCTGGGACCTATAAATTAGGCTCGTATGTAACTACCAAATCTACAGATAAATTTTTAGGAGGCAGTGCCTCTAATAACTACGGTGTATATTTGCAACTTGACCAGATGATTTATCGAAGAGAAGGCACTAAAGACCAAGGACTCACTCCCTTTGCAGCGCTTCTTTTTGCTCCTAAAGATCGCAATGAATTTCCTTTCTTCTTCACAGCAGGTTTTGTCTTCAAGGGACTTTTTCCTTCAAGACCAGGAGATAAAACAAATCTTGGCGTAGCCTATGGAACCTACAGTAGTGATCGAAGAGAACTACAATATATGGCTAAAAATTTAAATATGACAGGTGCATTCGGCAACATACCACAAAATTATGAAATGGTATTAGAACTTAACCATTGGGTAAGCTTTTCTCCTTGGTTTAAGTTCACCCCTGATGTTCAATATATTATTAAACCATCAGGTAATAAAGATATTTCGAATGCATTAGTACTTGGCGCACAAATTGGCCTCATCTTTTAATCAATAATAATTTAATGCTTGAAGAGTTATTATATTAATTAGATAATACTGAGAAATTTAAAAAACAAAGGATTTATTTTGACAACTCCAACTGCAATAGACTGCAATTGTTGCTTAATGCCTTTTGAAGATGGCAATACTGCAGCAATTCTTCCGTGTGGGCATTACCTACACAGCGGTTGTGTCGAAGGAATTATTAGAGCTTCTCAGGATCCCTTTTGTGATGAAAGTCTTATTGACCCTAATTTAACAGGACATGTGGCTGAGGCAGCTAGAGCATCCCTTCTGGATGCAAGGACCAAAGTAGCCTGCCCTATTGATAGAAAACTATTTGATGAATATGTGATACTAAGTGAACTTCCATCCACTGCACAAAACCCTGATTTTCCCATTGATCAATATCAAGGTAATGCGAATTTCCGAACTGTAGCACCTGAATTAGATATTGCAAATGAGTTAAATAATGTTAGGTATGGAATCTCCTCGCCCACTAGTATTCAACTTTCTTTTTATGCTATATTTGTAGCAATTGTTGGTATTTTATGGGTGATTGTAAACGGACTTTGTGAAGTAATTAGATCAGATGCTGACATTTTTTAAAAAGCTTAGACTGAGTGTTAACTCTTTCTAAACTGCTATTTTAGACATAAATTATTTTGGAGAAAAAATGACCCAAGCATTACCAGAGCAAATCCCTAACTGCATATTTTGCCAATACGAAGTAAGAAAAGATCAATTTAATTATTATGAACAGGCATTCTATTTGATTAGAAACTACATTCCAAAATTAGAAAAAAAACAAAAATAATTTGCTATTTATAGGTGTTAAATATGTCGTTGGTAGTCAGTCAAGATCAATTTTCAGACACCCTGTGTACAATATGTTATTCTGACATTGAGTATAGGCATATAGTAGGTAATAACATAGTTGCGCCATATACTAATCCAGATCAGAATCCAGACCAGGATGATACTTGTGGGCATCTGTTTCATAGAAATTGCCTAAAGCGCTGGATTGGCATACTTCCTTGGTTTTTCCCAGGAACGTGTCCAAACTGTCGCGAGAATACTTATAGTTTGATTACTGTACGTCGATCGGAACTAGTGAATCCATTACTCCAACAAGAAGGTTGGTACGAATATTTCTGCAGTTTTTTACCTGACCTAAGTTCAATCTTCGGATCAGATGATATTGAAACCGAGGATGTATTTCTTGAAGACATTAGTTTCTGCACCGATCTATCCTCGGTTGCTGCAATTATATTTCTTATTTATGTCTTTGAGTTAATATTTGATTTTTTATTTAATCTTGAACCAGGTATTCGATTTGATTAGAAATTACACAGCAATTCCCGCTGAGGATTTTTTAGGGGTAAATAAAATTTTTCTTTCGTAAACTTTCTTAGAAATTTTGCCTACCTGAGAGCTTGAAATATCGCGTCTTTTCTAAGAAAACATCTAAGTGCACCTGGATTGATTAAGACAGTACAACAACAATTTTCTAAAATCTCCGATCCCCGTGAATTCAAAAGAGACTCATCGATCTCTACTAGCGATCATCTTATGACAGGACTGGCTGTTTTTTGGTCTCAAATGCCCATCACTACTCAATTACGACAGAAAACGCGCAGAAGTTGTTACTGTAAAAAACCTTCGAGATCTATACCACGTAAGCTCCCCCCCTTCTGACACATACCTCCGAGAACGAATAGATATACTTGATCCAGATAATCTTCGACCTGCTTTCAAGAAACTATTTGCCTCTTCCCGAAGAGGCAAGGGCAATGACTTGCTACATACTTTAATTAAAATATCATCATATGGATTCAAAATCAAAGATCGTATTTAAGAAGCAATAGACATAACATAAAAGTTTCATTTCCATATGGAATTATTGAGAAAAATCTAATCACTTCACAATTTCACACAACCCTCAAGTATCAAAAGTAGATATTTCCGACCTAAACCATCCTGTAAAGCGCTTTTGCTGCAGAAAAAATAATTCGAATATCTCATTGTAAAATACTTCTCCATCAGATACCGTCTTCCGATTTTCAACCCAAGCGAAGATTTCAAATGGCCTTTAACCTGATCGTGAACGTAAATTGTGAATACTGCAAAGGAAAAATAGATCCAGAGGATAATCTGAGTTCTAAATATACTAATGAAACATGTAGTGATACATTTGCTCATATTACATGCATTATGCATAAGTATGTAAACAATGAAGATGTAATCTGCCCAATCTGTAAGACAAGAATTACGACTCTAAGTGATGACCTTGTTAGCTTATTCCACAGTCAAGAATGTCCACTTTGTCCCGCGGATGGTAATTCTGAAAGGCCTACAACAGATATCAATACTGGTTCCAATAGACTTGAGGACTTTGGCAATTTAAGCAGTATCCATCCAGACGAAGTAGAAATAAGCATGCCCGTTACATTCACAGATACTAATCCACATAGTGTAGTAATAGATGCCTATAAGATCCTTACAGGTCAACTTCCAAGGCAGGAACCTCACACTACAACATTAGAGAGTCAAGAGGAAGATACTTCATCCAGCAGCACATTACATGCTGTTACTGCGCTTATTTTCATGGCGATTCCGATTGTGTATTTTGCTTTGCAATTTTTTGCATCCATTTACTTTATATAATGCTTAGAGCAAGATAAGTGAAAAATAAAAAATCGCAAAAAAGATCAGTGTAGGTACAAGCGCTGATAAAAAGAGTCGAAGTGGTGATACTCCATTTTCAAAGTACTTCCGAAGAAGCATTTGCCCAGCTGGATTTGGAGCATTAGCAATGACAGTAAGTCCTCCGCCAACAACTACACCACTCATAATTGCATTTCGAAGGTTACCAACAACAGTCGGAACAAGGCTTGAGAGATATGTTACGGCGGCATTATCATTAAACGCTGTTAGTATGGTCCCAATTGCCATCAAAGACCCTTCCTTGAGATTTCCAAATAGTGGTATTAACCACCATCCTTGCAATCCGCCATGAATAACAAGACCTGCCAAAAAGAATCCAACAAGTATGGGTCTTTTAAGATTAAGGGCAAATTGGTGCGGCGAAGTCGCTTGGTGAAAACCAATAAAAAGCAAAAAACTTCCAATGCATACGGGTGGATCATGTTCATTGATCACAAGCCAAAATAACAGAAAAATATGAACAAGAACTATCCAAATGGGAACTTTATTTTTTTGCAGTGATGGCACTTTACACATTTTTTTCTTTTTTTCCATTTTGGTAAAAGCGGATCTAAAAATAGAAAAATAGACTAAATTACAGATTACAATTCCTATAATTGCTTTCCAACCAAAATGGGTGAGCATATAACTGCTACTCCATTGCCAACAATTAGAAATAATAAGTACAGGAGGCGCTGCAAAATTGGTGAGAATTCCACCAACTGAAATATTTACAAAAAGTAGTCCAAGGGTTGCATATGCATGCTTTTTACTTGGACCATATTCATAAAATCTTCTAGCAAGCAGCATTGCAGAAAGAGTCATAGCACCAGCTTCTGTAATAAAAGATCCAAGAAGAGGTCCAATTGTTAGAATCGCAAACCACCAAGCTGCAATGGAGTCTCCAAGCAAGCGAGCAATAAAATGAAGGGCATTTTCAGCAATTGTAACAATTGGTTTTGTTGCTGCAATACACATAATCATAACAACAAACATAGGCTCTACATAGCTTCTATCATCTATATAAAGAACTGCCGTATCCCAGTCGTAAAAGATAAAAATAGCGAAAAGGAGTGGAATTACCCAGATCCCAAAAATAACTTCTACTTCCCCAAGAAAATGAAATATTTCTGCTAAAAAACTTTTGTCTTTTTCATTATTTTCGTAACTAATTGGATTAAAATGCTTACTATTTTCTTTTTTGACTTTATGTCTTTTAGCTATTCCATTTGCTATTTTTGTGAATTTATGAGCAAAAAAGGTATGTAAAATAGCTAAGACAAAAATAATTAAGGAAACTAGGTGAAATGGAGTATAAATGGGATCTTCAAGGACCACCATAGAAACTCGTTTAGCTTCTAAAAGATCCTCACAAGCTTGCAAATTACTAAGAACCTGAAAAAAAAATTGCATTTCTAATTCCCCTGTAATTTAGTAAATAACTAAATTAAGAATTAGAAAGCAATTTTAATTATGGACAAGCTCGAAGAAATCTCCGATTCATATCGACACATGCCTGATCAAAAGCTTGTTGATAACTTGCTATTCGAGCCTCATAACGCTCTTTAGATGATTGTACTTCTAAATCAAACACTCGATTAGCCTCAGAAATCGTCTCATCTCGGTTCCTTTTTAGAACAAGCAATTCCTGCTTATAGGGATCTATTACTCTGTTGTATTCTTGCTCAATAGATGCATACCTTGGAGCAAACCTTATTCGCACCCTTTCTTCCGCTTCTCTAAAATGCCTATTAGACAGCTCTATATGATTTGTGAATGCATCGTTTTGTCCTGCACAACCGAGAGCATCAGTCAGTGTACGATGTCGAACATACGCAGCCCTATAGTCTGGATCTTGTTGCTCCTTTCTACCTACATCAGCTTTTTTAGCAAGATATCTTTCTGTGGCCCTTTTTATAGATGTATGAGCCGGATCGAGTTGATATCGACTTTGTGCATTGTTAATGGCCAAATCTCTTTTATCAACGCAGGGTTTTATAACGGCATCATATGTTCTTTGCAAAGGAGTAATCCCATTGTAATAATTTCCTAATATTTCCCTAGATTCAGATTGCACACTACGTAGAAAATTAGCTTCCTCGGCTGAAATAAGAGTATGAGATACAAGCTCATCGATATCCATTTCAGCTGCAACTCTCGCAATACTTTGTAAAATTAAACCACTCTCACTTTTGAGACTCCATTTATTACTAAAATCACCTGGAGTTGGAAGAGTAAATGATAATATATCTGAACCATACAAAGCCGTTGCTTCATCTTGCTTTGATTGCAAATATTCACAGTAATCAATGATTTCAAAAATTGTCATCGATTCAGCTTCTTTTTGAAAAATTTCTTGTAGTACTCGAGGGGTTATAGCTCCGTAGTAAAAAACACCTTCAATACCTATTTTTTCAATAATGACTTCGAGAATTCTCATTTCCTTTGGAAGTTCTCCAATAGCCGCAGCTACATATTGAGTTTCTCGTAGCTGCAGGCTTTCTAATTGGAGAGCAGCTCTATCTCTCCACCTATCTCTCTCTTTAGGGTTCTCAAAGTCATACTTATACAAATCTTGAATATAAAGACCCAGTGCGCATCCAAGCAACCCTCCAGACATCAACACTACATCTGCTTTAAAGCTCCATAACAAACAATAAGAAGCCGCCTCTAACGCGAGGTATCCAGCCACCCAATTACCGACAACAAAAATAAAACCTAGCGCAGAAATTATTCTTAATCCCTCTGCAGTTATTTGAGCCAATCTTGTTGGAGAAATCCCATACCAATGATTTTCTTCTGCTCTAGCAGCAAGTATTGCTTCTCTAGCCTCGACTAAGAGATCACTTGCAGAGATTACTTCTGCCTGAATAACGGAGACGCCCGACATAAAAACAACCTGAGATAAGATTCAATTCGCAGAAAGTATAACAATACAAACTAAATCGTCAATAATAGACTTAATTTAATTAAAATTAATTCGTTTTATTCAAATAACGAATTGCAATAAAAATTGATGTGTTATTATATTTGAAAGATCTATTTCGCTTATAATGAAATACACAAAAGAGAAAATGTACTGAATACTTTTAATTTTATTAAAAAGAAAAAGATCTAGCTAAAAAAATTTCTGACTTTTTGTAAAGATCCTGCCCAATTTTTATAGGAGCCTTGGCGTTAACGCCACCTTCTATTGCCTTCAATAGAGGATTTTTATGCTTAACATTAAGGACAAGCCCTCCCCATTTAACTTTGACCTTAGATTTTCCATTGACTGACCATTCTCGAGTGAAGCCAATTGCATCTACCATACTTTCTTTAAGCGAGTTTGAGAAGTAGTCTGTTTTAAAATCCTCTAACTTTGGTGTATCTTCTCTCCAAATGCTGATTTTACGGACATCTTTAATAGATGTAGTAAAATCAACAGTTGGAATGACTTGATCTTCTGTTTCTAAAGCTTGTTTTTCACACTTTTTCTCCTTTTGAAAAAAGGAAAATAGGGACGCTGGTGGAAAAGAGGCTGCATATACAGCATTAGTTAATATTGAAAAAAATAATGCGCAAGAAATAATTTGATTTTTTTTCATACTAAAAAGCCCTAAGTGAAAATATAAGAAGAAATAATAGCGGAAAAAAAAATTAATGACGAAAGAATTTTTTTCCTTAAACAACCTCTATTTATATCACCTGATATAGGGATTTTCATGAAAAACGGTAAACCGGAAAAAGCTATCGGACTTACTGCTGCTTTTTGTGTTCAAATCAAGCGATGAAAAATCAATTTGGCTATTGTGTTTTCTTTGATATACATTTGAAAGAAATTCAGATGAGAATGTTCCTTGTTTTTCATAAACTTCTCCAAATCGAAAATTGAATTTTGAAAAAACATTTTTTCTAGGATAGTTATCTTTTCTCATCCAATCCTGATCATTCAAAAAAGCGTCATCCATATTTTTCTTGAACATGCTTGAAAAGCTATCCGACATACATGCAGAATTATATTTGGCTTCATTTTCTCGGTTATCACATCTCTGATTTAGAGAGTCGGCATAGCAAATAACAGCAAATGTTAAAAAAAATAATATAGCATTAATAAAGTTATTTTTTTTCATTCTTCAGTCCTCACGGATAATCTTAAGAAAATAATAACCCAAAAAATATATGGAAGAAACTATTTTTTGCTAGTTGCTTTATTGAGAATTACTGTTTGCGTTTTCTGGAATAAAAGCTGCAGAGTTGTTTTCAGTGGGTATTTCAATCCCATGTTCTTTTTGAATTGCAGCTTTTTGCGCCTTAAGTTTATCTATTTCAAGTTGATACCGGTCTGCAATTTCTCGACTTGTCTCTGCTTCTTGCCAGTACCTTCTAGCATCTAAGGTGTTGTTACTGTTAAACTGGAGGCGATCACCCTGATCTTGCGCCCTTGCAGCTTTTGCCAGCTCCAAGTTTTTTAAGTTTGTGAGCTTTTTGATATTGGTATCAATTTGAGCAATTTTTTCCTGATATGTGATAGTTTGTGACATGGTTTGACACGAGGCTATTGAAAAGCAACAAACTTGGACAATACAAATAAGAAAAAAGGAAATTTTTGACATATGATTTACTCTGGTCTTTAATATCTTTCTATAACTCAAGTAGAGAAGCTGTCAATGAAAAACCGAAGCAATTCATGGTAGATTATTACTCAAGTTGCTACAATGCTGCCTCAAATAACATCTTTTAAAGTTTCATGAAACATCTCATCTTCTACCTTCTTTTCCCTATCTATCTTTTTTCTTATTCGATCCAAGAAAAATTTCAACATGCAAGCCCTGGTGATTATATTGTACTTGAACAAAATAAAACCTGCTCACTTGTAATTATCCATTCCAAAAATAACAATCACATGATCTTCGAAGAAATTTCTTTCCCCTATTCAAAATTATCTAAAACAGGAAAAGAATGGAGCTCTTGGATGAAAAATGGCGCCAAATATGCCACATCTTGGGATCTTTTTGAAATCGATCTGGCAACAAATGAGCTTGTCGAGTGTTACTCGTTTACTAAAAATAGCTTTTTGCAAATTGATCAGAACTTATCTTTTATTACCAAACTTTTATCTCTACAACTAGAACTTGTAAAAAATAGTGACCGAAAAAAAATTGGTCCATCACCCTCACATGGCCAGTCAGATTTCCGAAAACTTTGGAACCCTCCACTTTATCAAAATAATAAAAAAGTATCGAATGCCTCTTTTGAGGTTTATTCTGCGAGTTGGCCAAAAGATGAAAGCGTCCTCTCCCAAAAAAAAATTGAAGTTTACTTCGATAAAAATAACCCTACCTTTCCATTTCCTCATTGGATCCATATTAAAGACAGCTCTTATACCTTCAAAATTCGATCCATCGATTCTGGAAAAAACCTTACGTCCAATCACCTGGATATTCCAAGAAAGTCTCTTGTTATTCTCAAGCCGATTACAAAAAAAGACGGAAAAGTCCTGCTTACGGTAAATCGACCCAAGTACTACAAAGACATTCACCTATTCGCCTCCGATGTAATAACAAACAAATGCATTCCAATTCCATTCAAAGAGTTAAATGAAGATAATGGCCAAGTCACTTTTGAATTTACTACAAATGATTTAGAAAAAAACCATAGTTATCATTTCTGCGTAGCGGCTAATTTCCCTGTTTATTCCACAGCTATTACATCCGACGTTTTTGAAAATCTTTAGACACTATTTACATTTTGTGAACAAATTCTTATTCAAATCTTTATCTAAATCCCTAAGTACTTTCTCTTCACAATACATCTCCAAATTTTCTTTTTAAGATCCTTATTATTAATTGTTTATGGAGTTTTTATCAATGAAGGTAGATTTCCAAGTTGTTTTTTCATGTACTCCCTCTACGTTTGACATGAGATGTTATGAACACATTTCCCACATAATATGATTCACCTTTATACTGTCATTTTTCTTAGAACTTCCTTATATTCAAACGTGAAGAACTAGAAGCTGGAGAAAACATTGGCATATCAATTACGAAAATCAAAACAGGTTTTATTTTCTGCTTGGAAACTTTATAAGAAAAAAGAGAGTAAACTTCCAAATGACCTCAAAACCCATGGGAAACAGCTTTTTGAAAAACTCCAAGATGATATACTACAAAAGGATCGTGAAAGCGCTTCAACAACCGCCCAAAAGCTCGAAGATTTTTCTCGTAAGCATTTAAGGAAAGCGACACCTAGAAGAGTTTGGGATTTTATTTTTGCCCTTGCTGTTGCACTTTTTTTTGCAATACTAATTAGACAAGTCTGGTTCGAACTCTATGAAATTCCAACTGGCTCTATGCGCCCAACGCTCGAGGAAAAAGACAGGCTACTAGTCTCTAAAACAACTTTCGGTATCAATTATCCATTGCAAACAAAACACATTATGTTTGATGAATCCCTTGTGCAAAGAAATGGGATATTTATTTTTACCGGAAAAGATATGGATATCTACGATGTTGATACTCTCTATTTCTATATATTTCCAGGTAAAAAACTCTATATAAAAAGGTTACTTGGTAAACCAGGAGACACTCTTTATTTCTATGGTGGTCAAATCTATGGAATAGATAAAGATGGCAATGATATCACAAAAGATCTTCAATTAGATCGATTAAGTAAAATTGTACATGTACCTTTTATCTATTTTGAAGGAAAAGCCCTTACTCCAAGTGTTCCTACAAATGGAATATTTTCTCCTGTTATCATTAAACAAATGAACGAGCCTGTTGCCAAGATGTACGTATCTTCTTACAACAAAATTTTTGGTGAAATGTTACCTATTTCACCTTGTAAATCCGCCCCAAAAGAATACTTTGATCTATGGGGATTTAAGAACTATAGCTTCGTACGACTGCTTCCAAAAGATCTCGCAAAATCTTTTAGTGGAAAAACTTTCTCTGAATATGAAGATACTGATTATATCTTAGAAATCACACATCATCCAAGCTTAAAAAATGCAACGCTTGAAAAAGATCTTTATGGAAGGTTACGACCAACTCTTGGAAAAAGTTATTCTTATTTGCCTCTATCAAATGAGCAGCTTAAAACGATGTTCCAAAACCTTTATACAGCAAGATTCGTCGTAAAAAATGGCTACGCTACAAGGTATGGTTCTAATCAAAGTAAGAACAAGACCCCTCTTTACTCTCCAAGGCTACCTGGAATACCAGATGGAACCTATGAGTTTTATTACGGGAAAGCCTACCAAATTCATTTCGGAGGCATCCGAAAAGAACTATCGAAATCGCATCCTATTTATACTTTCGATAGTAAAAGGCTTTACCTCCTTTTTAATTTAGGAATTGAGTTTGATACACGTTTCTTACCTACATCTAAAAATCAACTTCTTACCCCTTCTCGATATGCGTATTTCAAGAATCAAGATCTCTGCTACTTAGATGCACCTATTATCCATAAAGATGACCCTAATCTAATTACTTTCATAGAGGAAGAAAAGCAAAGGGAAGAGTCTTCTAAGAATTATCAACCCTACTTCCCTTTTATTGACCAAGGGCCGCCGCTACTAGCAGATGGAAAACTCGATAAAAGCCTTATCCAAAAAAATGGACTTGTCATTCCTGATAAACATTATTTAGCGCTTGGGGACAACTATGCCATGAGTTCTGATAGTAGGGACTTTGGACTAGTTCCACAGGGGAACATTCGTGGGGCACCAAGTTTTATTTTTTGGCCAATTGGTGACCGAATGGGCGCCTTAAATCAGCCTGCATATCCATGGTTTAATGCAGGAAGAGCTATCATTTGGCTACTTGCCCTGATTTTCTTTATTCTTTGGAGAATTTATTTAAGCAAGTCGCATCAATTTCCTATTAAAGAATTAGAAAAGAAAGAGGATTAATCCTCTTTCTTTTCTATAGAAATCGTTGCAAGATTACCATTGAGATCCACTTTATCACCGTCACACATAGCAAAGGTTACCTTAACTGCTAAAATCTCATGGCATATAAATTCTTGATGCTGCTTAAACGCATTTTGAATGACATCAGTTGTGTCCATAGTAACACATACTCGATCAGTCACCTCAAACCCATTGCTTCGTCTGAGCGTATTGATCTTATTGATTATTTCTCGCGCATGTCCTTCTACAATAAGATCTGGATTGAGTTTTGTTTCAAGGCAAACGCTCACATTATTTTCAGTCATAGCTGCAACGTCTTCTAAAACAACTTTAGTGATTTCTACATCCTCAGATGTAAGCATATGAGATTTGCCACCAAGAGTAATCGAAAGCTCCCCATCTCGTTGCAGAGTCTGCAATGAGATGCTGTCTAAAGCATCAATTACCCCTTTTGCTTCTTTCATAAGAGGCCCAACTTTTTTACCAAGGACTCTAAAATTAGGTTTAATCACATACTGCACAAATTTTGCCTCATCTTTCTCAAAGACAAGTTTTTTGACATTCAATTCTTCTAGAATAAGAGTCTCATGTTTCTTCAATCTTTGAAGAACTTTTTCATCTTTAGAAATAATATGGGTGAGACTTAGCGGCTGGCGAACCTTTAGTTTGTGCTCTTTACGTAGCGCATGCCCCATTGATACCACCTGTTGCACAAGTTCCATCTCGCACTCTAACTCTTCGTTTCTTGTATGTGCATCATAAATTGGAAAATCGCAAAGGTGAACAGATGCCTCGCTACTATCACTTTTGAGTCTTTGATAAATATCTTCACTAATAAAAGGTACAAATGGCGCCGCTATTTTAGAGAGTGTCATGAGTACATAATAAAGCGTTGCAAAGGCTTCTCTTCGATCTATTGAGTCTTCTTCTGACCAAAATCTGGTTCTTGATCTTCGGATATACCAATTGGTGAGTTCTTCAATAAAGGCAACAAAAGGGTCAACTGCTTTAGAAAGCTGATAACCATCCATTCCTTTTTCAACTTCAGAAATTAATCTTTGCAGTCTTGATAATATCCACCTGTCAATATCACTTCTGGGTTGTAGTGCATCCTGCGTTGGCTTCCAGTCATATATCTTGGCATAGGTAGACAAGAACACATAGCTATTCCAAAGTGGGATTAAAAACTGTCTTAAAACAACTTCAACCCCTTTTTCTGAAAACCGCAAATCTTCTCCATAAACTGCTGGAGAGTGAAGTAAAAATAGCCGCACAGCATCTGCGCCATATTTTTCAATAACAAGTTCCACAGGTGGATAGTTTTTTAGCTTCTTGGACATCTTATTACCATCTTCGGCTAAGATAATTCCATTTACGATTACATTTTTAAAAGCAGGCTTATTAAACAGAGCAACAGACAAAATATTGAGCGTGTAAAACCAGCCTCTTGTTTGATCAAGACCTTCTGCAATAAAATCTGCTGGAAATGTCTCCATCGTAAATTTTTCATTTGCAAAGGGGTAATGATTTTGCGCATACGGCATTGATCCAGATTCAAACCAGCAATCAAAGACTTCCTTCACGCGAGTATATACTTTTCCGTTTTCTTTAAACTGCAGGTCATCAATGAAATGTCTATGAAGATCATCTATCGTGCGACCTGTTCTTTTCTCTAGATCTTCAACACTTTTTACCACAATGCAATCGCCATCATCTGATCTCCAAATCGGCATCGGAGTTCCCCAATATCGATTTCTGCTAATAGCCCAATCCCTTGCATTCTCGAGCCATTTCCCAAATCTCCCTTCTTTGATATGCGCTGGTACCCATTGTATTTCTTTGTTTGCATCTATCAATTTTTCTTTGATTTTTTCAACAGATACAAACCATGTTTTCATGGCTTTGTAAATAAGTGGTGAATCAGATCTCCAGCAAAATGGATACCTGTGTCTTATCCTAGAAGAATCAAAAACAACCCCTTCTTGTTTGAGGTGTTTGATAATATCTTTATCGGCATCTTTTACAAACTGGTTCTCATATTCAGGCACTTCACTTGTAAACTTTCCATTTTGATCCACAGGGCAAACAATTTCGATTTCTTCTCGATAACAAACATAAAAGTCAGCTTCACCAAAAGCCGGGGCCATATGAACAACACCCGTACCATCTTCTTCCCCTACAAAATCATCTACAAGCACAGTAAAACTATTGGGGCTAGCAGTTTCTACAAAGTAGGAAAAAGGAGGTTTGTATCTTTTTCCTTTGAGAGCTTCCCCTTTAAAAGTTTCTACAATCTCATATTCGCTTTCCTCTTTGAAATACGTTGAAACTCTATTTTTACCCAAAATATAAAAAGCGCCTGTCTCCAGACTTTTTAGTTTCACATAATCAAGTTTTGCATTGACTGCTGCCGCTAGATTAGAAACAAGAGTCCATGGTGTGGTCGTCCAAACGAGCAAGTGGGTATTCACTTCATCAACTAACGGAAACATTACAGTTAGAGATGGATCATCCACATCCTGATAATTAAGGTTTGCTTCAAAATTAGAGAGCGGCGTTCCAAGTTGCGCAGAAAAGGGCATGACCTTAAAGCCTTCATACACTAGGTCTTGATCCCATAGGTTAGAAAATACCCACCAAATCGATTCCATAAACTCTTTGTCCATTGTATGGTAAGTCTTCTCAAAATCTACCCAGCGCCCCATTCGGGTCACTGTTTTTTTCCACTCATTACTATATTTTAAAACAATACTTCGACATTCTTCATTAAAGTTAGCAATCCCAAATTCTTCGATGCAAACGGAGCCTCTGAGTTCATTTGCTTTTTCAATCTCGTTTTCAACAGGCAAACCGTGACAATCCCATCCAAATCTTCGAGGAACTTTAAAACCTTTCATGGTTTTGTACCTTGGAACAACATCTTTAATGGTCCCAGCTAATAGATGTCCATAATGAGGCAAACCCGTTGCAAATGGAGGACCATCATAAAAAGAAAAAAGAGGACTGTTTTCTCTTATCTTCAAACTCTTTTGAAAAGTGTCATTTTTTTCCCAGATTTCTAGGATCTTCTTTTCTCTTTCTGCAAAACTTTTCTGATCTGTTTCAAACATGGATTACCCGTAAAATATGCTTATTTTTTAGCTCTTATCATACCAAAAATAAGCCCTTTAAGGGTAAAAAAAAACTCTTTTATCCAGCAGTCAATCTCGACACTCCATTTTCAAACCCACAACTAACTTAATATAAATACTTTAAAGATGTTGTTGACGAGCAGGATCTATTTCTTTAAAATCCTATTCTATGTTATAATACACATGGGGGTGTAAAGGTTTCGACTTGGAAATGAAGTATTAGTGGCATGCGGAGGATTATCGGTTGGCCTCCTAAATCATCCGATAGACGCTTAATTGCAAACAATAAAGATTCTAACGCTTCTAAAGTAGTATCACTATTTGGTGCTGCTGAAGGGCAAGAGAAACTTGCTGCTTAAGACCTAACCGTCTTAAAATGCCGATGGATTAGGGCCTGACCAGGAGCTTTATCCCCATCGTTATTAACCCTGGTGTGACTTCTATGCGTTGAGCATCTTAGATTAGAAGTTAAGATTTAAAGATGTTAGTAAATCTTCAGTGGGGCTTCTTGCAACGGGATTTACTTACTTTTCAAGAAGATAAGCATGTAGTCATTCATATAGAGTTTGCTAAGGACGAGAGTTCGATTCTCTCCACCTCCAACCTAAATAAAGGCTTCAGTTTTACGACTGAAGCCTTTTGTTTTTAGTGATATACAACATAAAATTCACACCGAAAAATTTAGCTACCTAAAACTCAATTACGCACTACTTACGCACTAGGCAGAATGAAACTGCAATAAAAGACTCCCATAAATTCATTTGTTCATAATATCTTATGTGTCATTTGTAACAACTGTGACACATAGGAAAATCGGCTCCACATTACCTGATCAGATATTTGTGAAAATTGTGACAAAACATTCTTTAACTGCGTAAATAGTGCGTATTCAACCTAAATAAGTCATAAAGCAACACTAAATTACAATAGCTTAACATAAAAAAGTGGAGAGACTGCCTATCTCTTTATTGTGGTTTAATCTTTTTGTGCACTTCGGGGTTGAAAGGGCGTTTTGAAAAACCCGTTGGGTTTTTCAAAAAACTTTTATCGATCCAGAAAGTTATGTTTCCTCTTTGAACTAAAGATTTGTTATATTTTTTCCAGCAACATTTGTTGTTCATTATGTAGGCTCCCTTGTTTGTTTAGATTGAAGCTTAGGAGCTTACATTTTTTTCTTTTCTCAAATATTTTCTTGAATGGCTCTGGTTTTTATTTTCGATGGCTAATGTCTGAATTTTTCAACAACGCCATGCTGCTAGATAAATTCCGATTAGTTTTTTAAGTGAATATGAAGTATCATTTTTCTTCTATCTTAGCAGGGAGTCAGGAAATACATGTCAGGATGCGTATCAGATTGCACAATAAACGAGGCTTTGCAGGATTATTTCACGTCTAGAGATATGAATGGATTAGACAGTGAATTTCTCGAATTTAGGAACTTTGCAAAAATTGGGGCCCAGTTTTTTTCTGAGCTGGAGGGCTTAGAGGCATCTGGTTTGCAAGATAGGGTGCAGGGTTCTTTTGAATCAGAGTTCTTACACGCAATTTTTTCTGATACTCATGCAAAGGAGTTAGAGGAAGAAATTGCTTCAGATCCAAACAAGGTCGGGAATAAGGTCATGGATCGTCTGGAGAGCTCATGGAATACATCTGAGCCTTTTAGGGATGAGTCTGCTCGGCTATCTGCTTTGCTAATTGTAGCTCTCATCGGAGAGCTTGTAGCTAGAGAAGATCTAGTACGAGCTCATCAACTTGTAGATGGAGTGATGTGCACGGGGAAGGATGGCTACACCTATGAGTATTCTGCGTTACTTCAAAAAATCTGTTCACTTTTTCCTGAAGATAAAAGACCCATTTCTCAAGTATCTTTCGATCAAGAAGAACGCGAAGTCTATGAAATAGCCTTAGGGTCACTGTATGTCATAACATTGGCGCAACTTACTTCAGGGTTAGCAAGGTTTGTGGAAGGAAAAAATATAGAAAATCTAGAGATGAGAATTCAGCAAATCGAAGAAGCTATAGAACTGCTTGTTAATTTATCGGGGTGTGACGAAATATTTGGCTTCAATCAAAATTGTACACTTGAGGAATTAGAGGAATATCGGGAATCGATTTCGAACCTTAAAAAGCAAGGCGATGAAGCAAGCGCGCAAAGGTTAATGACTTTTTACAAAAAATTGTTAACTAAATACGGATCAAAAAGTGAATCGAGTGAAAGGCGTTTCGAGTTCTCCTATCAATGTTTTGAAATAAAGCTTCTTATTGAAAATTACGAATATAACGCAGCATTAGAGAAGATCCAAAACCTTGATTTACAAAGTATTGAAATCAAAGATCGCTCAGAGTACAAAGATCGCTCAGAGTATTTTGATCTTTGTTTTTTACTTCTTCGCACAGTGATCGAAGATACCCCCACTGAGCAGAAACTTGATTTTTTTAAGTCTCTTTTAGTGAAACTTCCCTTTCTCAGTGAGAGTTATAGCTTTAGTGGAGAATTCACTGATATAACGCTTAGCCTTATTGAGAAAGAAGAGCTTGAACTTGCAAGCAATTTTGTAAAAATGGTACGAACTTTCATTTTGGATAATGAATTTAAGCGATTTCGGAGCTTGAGTTTCTCTGATGATCAAGTAGAACGTCTTATTGCATTGGCAAAAAAAAGTAGAGAAGATGATGACTACGAAAGAGTATGGAGAATCCTGTGTTTTTTGGAGATAACTTACCCTCCTCTTTCTATCGATCTTAATAACTTTGCTAATGTTCGGCTTGATTTAGAAAATCAGGTATTAAATCACCTTTTGACTCTACCATCAGATCAGCAGGAAAAATTCTTCCAAAACACGTTTGAAAGCGAGATTGATCCGGGAGACACTGACTGGTCTTGCAAAATAAGGTTTTTTGACAGACTAATTGAAGAACACATCGAAAATGGCAATTTGGAGGATGCAATGCATCTCTACCTTAACGCTTACCATTTAGTACATAAAGATTCAAGTAAGAGATTTAGTTACTTACTAAGAATTGTACACGCACATACAGAAAAAAATGAACAACCCCAAATGGAGCAAATGCTTACCGAAGCGCGTGCCCAGTTAAGGGAATTTTTCGTCCAAGAGGATTTGCCTAAAGATTTTTCAAAATACGAATTGAAACAAGCGATTCGCCTAGCCTTGAGACTTTTTAAGATCGATCCGTCAGAGGAATCCTTTAAAGAGCTTTTTACAGGTTTTGCTTTCTTTAAGAAAAATAAAGGTAATTGGCTTCGTTCTCTTGAACAAAATTTCGCTTCAAATGGCATCGAAGCTTTAGTGGATTATGTATTTACTTATCATCAATTTGAAAGGTTGCCTGAGCTTTTTGAGTTTTTTGAAATCTATTTTTTAAACGCCTTTGAGATCAAATCGCAAGCAGTTACACAGTTTGTCAATCTATTTGAATCAGCCTCAACAACCCCAGATGAAGAGGAATTAACTAGTTTACAAAATGTCTCTCGTGCACTAATCACTTGTATTCAGCAGAGTCATTTTTCACAAAGCAGCAAGCCTTTGCTCTACTCTTCTATCCTTAAGTTTGCTTATCAGCAGAAAGATGTGCAGTTAGAAATTGAGATATGTCAGCTCATTGATATAGGTCAATTTATTGGGTTTTCTTCGCAAATAAGTGCCTCTCGATTTAAATTAATTCGTGAAGTTGCGATTCATTTGGCAGAAAATAACTACGATAAAGAGGCAGTGACAATTTACAAGAGTTTGTATGATCATTTTAATGAATATCGTTACAGTTTCAACTCAAATGACTTTTTTGAGTATACGCTTGTACTTGCAGAGAGTTTTGCTAAGAAAGATTCAGTTGAGCAGGCGCAATATTTGGCTAATCAAGCGCTAAACCTTTGTAACTCTTTTTCGCTTAATCAAAAAAAGGATTCTCAGCTTATATCTATAGCTAACTTTTTTAGTTCGATCAATGTTCCTAATAAAGCAAAAGAACTCTATCAGAAGCTAAAGTGGCCTGAAAATAATGTATACTCAAGTTTTTGGAATCTTCATTTTTATGTTGCCAGGGAAGAATTAAATAACCAGAAATATGATGAGGCTTTGCAAGTAATTGATAAAGCTCCCTTTTCATTAAATTTGCTAGAAGGTAGTCAGGAGAGTCTTAATAAAGAGCTTATTTACAATGTTTATTATACTCTATGTGAAAAAGCTTTAGAAAAAAAGGATGTAAGAAGGGTTGAAGACTATCTAAAAAGGATATTAGAAGTCCTTGATTTGTACGATGGTCAGCAGCTTATCAAACGACTTGACGAAATTGCTCACATTTCTAAGAATTTTCAAGAGAATGAAAAGCTCTCCCTCTTAAAACAAAAAGCCCTAGACTCGATCAACACGGAAACAGCTTCTATAGAGGTGCTTGTTATAGCATGCAGATACTCCTTAGAAATGACTCTAGAGGAAACGGCGAATTACCAAGAACTTTCCAGAACTATTCTTAGTGAGATTTCTCGAAGACTTACTATAGGTGATGATGCCCCTCTGATTACAGAGGAGCAAAAAACAATGGTAATTTCTTCTCTGGTTGAATTGCAAAGTGAATTACTCTCTTTTGCAAAAGACTTTGCTACTGAAGGGAAAATCGAGAAAGCAAAAGCTGTTTTCAGTCACGTTGAAAGTATTTTTTATTCTATTCCTTCAAAAAGTCCAGAGAGTCTCGCAATATTTATGATGCAACTGGTGCAGTTTAACTTAGCAATTGCCTCTTATATTAATGCAAGCTAGCTCTTGCTAAACTTTCTTATAGCAAAAGCAGGTCGTTAGATGGTCATTGAAAACACCAACTGCTTGGAGGTACGCATTGATGATAGTTGATCCCACAAAGGTCATCCCTCGTTTTTTTAGGTCTTTAGAGATAATACCGCTTTGCTCTGTTGTAGTAGGGCAATCTTCGTAGCGAGTGTAGTGGTGCTGGATTGGCTTATTATTTACAAATCCCCATAAGTATTTATCAAAAGATCCAAATTCCTTTTGGATCTTTAAAAAAGCAAGAGCATTTTTACGCGTAGAAAACACCTTGAGACGATTGCGGATGATTTCAGGGTTTTACATTGCGCTTCTAACTCTTCATCACTCATTTGGGAGACTTTTTGAGGATCAAAGTTATGAAATGCTTTTTGGTAACCCACTCTTCTTTTTAGAATCGTCTCCCAGCTAAGACCAGCTTGAGCGCCTTCTAAAATGAGCATTTCAAATAGCAGTCGATCATCATGAACAGGTACACTCCACTCTGTGTCATGATATTTTTCGTAGTAATCTTTTCCCGTGCCAAAACAGCGAGT
This sequence comes from Chlamydiota bacterium, assembly GCA_021772245.1. Classification (GTDB taxonomy): domain Bacteria; phylum Chlamydiota; class Chlamydiia; order Chlamydiales; family Simkaniaceae; genus JAJFMG01. Next base: position 35,133 of record JAJFMH010000081.1, read on the forward strand.
TTTTCGTGCTTGCATAGTCATAACATCTCCATTTGTAAAAGAGCTTTTTTTCGGTGGATTCCGCCCGCATATCCTCCAAGCTCACCATTTAAGCGAATTACCCTATGACAGGGAACAATAGGTGATATTTTTTCTTCTATAGAAAAAGACTTTGGAAAGTTTGTCGATGTGTCAACAACTTATCTAACATAGGATATCTTCTGTTCAATTAACCCCCGAGGATTACCTGTAAAAGTTCTTCGGGAAAGACAGCTAGGCATCTGGCTTCAAAATTGGGAAAAAGGATTAAAGCTGCCTTTTGGCAAAATAATTGACGATCAGTCTAGCTACTATAAAATGCAGTTTTCTTCCCAACTTAAGAATTACGAAGATATGGTAGATTCAGAAATGCTCACCTACCTAATATTGGGTGCTGAAATTGACGGTAAATTGAAAGAAGTTCTCTACATTACTTATCCTCCAAAAAACAAAAGCGCTTTATCTCAAAGAATTAAACTTGCGCTTGGGACTGTGAGTAACATAGAGTCGTCTATAAAAAGGGAAATATCTAAAAAAATGTGATCGTTAAGAACAAATCCCTTAACAATGTATTCTCTCAACGTATTTGTAGCCCAAATTAGGAATTGTGTAGCTTTTATTGAATTCACACGATAGCCGACAGCTATTGTTACATCTAAATTATAAACATCTATGATTCGGGTAATTTGGCGAGCTCCTTCAATTTGAACTGTTTCCATTTTGGAAATAGTTGCCTTTTTACTTAACTCCCCGGAGACATAAATATTTTTGAGATGTTTAGAAATAGCAGGTATTTTCACTCCAAATAATTCAGCCATAGTTTTTTGAGTCACCCAAAATGTATCATCAGCAAAAAAAACATTTGCCATGACCTTCCCATCAGAAGCAGTATAAACAACAACTGCTTGTTCATCCTTTAATTCTGTATCTTTAATCCCCACAGAATCTTGATTACTTGTTGGTATTGTTTTCTTTTTATCTTCATTTTGTTCGACTAAAAACTGGTCTTCTTTATTTTCCATGAAAACTTCCTTTCTTTGTTCTCAAAAAAATAAAGGATAACAAAGTAGAGTAATTTTCCCAGTCAAAAGTTCTGAACACGTCTCTCCATCTCCAACGATTTTTAAGGCTTCAGTTTTACGACTGAAGCCTTTTTTTTAGTGACATACAACTAAAAATTCACGCCAAAAAAATTCTTTGGATGGTCATCTTTGGATTCCTGAGACGACTTCTCGTTTTCTGAATTTGGTCACTTTTAAAGAGAAACTCACTAAGATCGGATTTGATGTAATTCGAGTTCAAGAAAAAAGAAATTTCACTCTTCTACGAGCAATCAAAATGATAGAAGTTCTAGAATAGACCCTTAGACCCCTTCCTAAGCTGAGGAAGAATTAGGTCGAGCTACGGCTTTATGGAAATCACTTCAATCTCACTATGAGAGTGCTGTATTTGAGGATCAGGATTTCCTTCCAAAATCTGAGCTGGATTGAAAGACACAATCTTAATAGATTGTTCTTTACGATTAAAAGAATAGAGAGTGCCTGGCAATACTTCATGTCTTATTCTTGCTGTTGCACCAACCTTATTATCTAAAGGGTTTTGTCCATAAGCTACATACACTTGATATTGCTGAACACGCTCAAAGGTTTCATCAAATGAATCTTCTGAAAGCACAGAGACCGATGTAAGTTTTTGTAGTAGATAGAACCATCCAAAACTTAGGGCATGAATGATATACCCATCCACAGTATCATCATGTGGTCGCAATTTTTTTGCGGAAAAGAAATCCAATTTGTGTTTCCGATTCAATAACTCTAACTCTTCCCCTATTAATCGGAATGCACTGTAATTCTCCTTTTTCTCCCACAACTCAAAACACACTGCTGATAAGTGATCAAACCATCTACGAGCTAGAGCTTCATCCCCTGTATATAGCTTCGAGATTAGATTTCCCCCATAGCGATAGACAGCTTCTAGCGAAAGATCATGTATTAGACTTTTTCTAAAAGACTCTGTGAAATTCCCTTTTATGTAGTTATATTTAAGCAAAAAAAGAGGGCTTGGATCGATAAGTTGCTGGCGTTGGCTTTCGACTTGACCTTGGAGACTCGTCAACAGTAGATCAGGTTCGTGGTCCCACAAGTGCTCAAAAAAGCCGTTGTATAACACATCAATAGCCGCATCAAAACCTTTACCTAGCTTCTGCGATTCCTCAAGGTTTTGGTCACTGCGTTTAAACTTTTTGAGAAAAGGATCTATACACTTTTTTGCGTCGGAATAGAGCGAAGGCATTTTTTGTTCTAGCCGCTGATGGATAATTTTTTGCCTCAACCCAAATAATTCAATAAATGCTGCAGGGTGCTTAATGAGATCTTCCGATTTGAGGGCATCCAATAAATCCTGCGCCGCCTTGCTCCCTGATTTGTCAAGCTGTATAACAAAAAAGTCATATCGGCTTTTATCAGAAAGATAAGCAAAAGAGTTAGTATCACAATAAAGGGGTCTTTTCATTCTTCAATGGCCTATTTTTCGCTGCTTAAGCATACCATTTTCTACCTCTTATCCTCAAGCTCACCCTCTCATTAATACTAAATTCAAAAGCTGTCGTTTTTCATCCACTTCAGAACTCTCAAACAATTCTCTCGCTTTTGCTGCAACCTTAAGGACCAGGTTTGCTGTGATGTAAAAATTCTGGTCTGCTACCTCGTGCCTTTTCATTTCATCGACAATCTCCGATTGACTTGTTTTACATTCCTTTACCTTTTCAAGGTACATGACCTCATCAATCAGACCATCCAGCTTGTCATCTCATACATCTGACCAATGCGGCGCTGGATTCTATCCTGCTCTTTTCGAAGCGCACCCAAGCTATCTTTATGAAAATGGGATTCAGAATGGTGAATACTCAGTGATGGTCTGAATCTGTTCTTCACTTAAAGAGATATGGTCAAAATACTCCATCAAGGGCTTCAAGAGGCGCTCCTCTCTCACATAGGTCCGTTTACACTCGCCTTTTCCATTTGTGCAGCTATAATAGACATATCGCTTCTTCTTGATTTCAGGGGTCACTACGCAACCGCAATGTGCACATGTTATCATTCCCTTTAGCACAAAGGGTTTTGCTTTGGTCTTGTGCGGCTTGGACTGATACCCATCAATAATCTCTTGAACCCGACGGAAGGTTTCAGGACTTGTAAGACACTCATAATAATGATTGACAATCCCATATTTGGTTTCCATCACCCCGCAATAAAAAGGCTTTTTCAAAATCTTATTGAGTTGAGAAATCGCAAATGGCTTTCCGGTTTTTGTTCTTGCTCCCATCTCAGTGAGTTCCTCTTGGAGCTTCCGTAACGAGTAGGCGCCTGTTGCATACAGCTCAAACATTTTTGTGATAAATGGAGCCAAATTAGGGTCGGGCATAATTGTCTTGTTTCCCTGTTCATCAACGCTATACATATAACCGGTAGGCGCCAGTCCCATCCAAATTCCATTGCGCTCCGACCACTCTTTTGACCTCTTAATGTTGTCGCTTAATTGAAGCACGTATGGGCAGGCAAACATCACTCCCATATCCCATCGCAAAATCAGAGTTTCTAGAATTTAAGTGGCGACATGAAAAAGCGGGTGGCAGACAGAGTATCTTCTCCTATGAAGAATGGCTTGAAATCAAAAATCAAGAAATCTTAGACGACATTATCAACAATAATGAGGATGACGTCCGCTCAACCGAGCATCTTTACCTTTGGCTTCAAAAACCTGCAAAAACAATTGAATAATAGATAGAGAATCCTGTAAGCTGTAATCCTAAAGAATTTTTCTAGATTTTTTAATATACGACATCGATAATTTTGCAATGTGCATAGATAAAATTAAGTCCTGGTTCAAAAAGAAAACTACAAGACCCATCAATACTCCTCAGTATTCAATTAACATCGAGGAGTTTGTAAAGGCTTCCCTTGTAGGTATTATGTCGGGCATACGCGGCGCCCAAAAAGAGTATCAAAAAAGTAATAGCGCATATGCACCCTTAATCTCTCCTGCATTTGCTCCTCCTCTATCAGATTTAGGAGGAGGAACTAAAGGACACGCTGACAAAATCTATGACTTAGAATTTGACTTAGCGGTTACAGTCGATGAGTCCTCTTCTTCAAAATTCTCAGGCACAGCTGAGATTAAAGTTGCCGGATTGAATACCGTAGGCTTGGGTGTTTCATCTGAGTCTAAAGGCAGTCAATCGACTGTCAGTAGAATTCGCTTCAAAATTCCTGTTCGTTATCCCTTAGCCAAATTTAACGCACCAGACTGGAACGCTGACTCTACTGATTAAGCGTTAGAAAAATCAAGTTCACAAAACTAAGTCTAGATAAGTTTTAGGGTTATCCTTGTGAATGATTTTATATTCTTCAGATTTACCTTGATTTTTCACATAACTACTGATGAGATCCTCATTTCCATGCTTTCCCACTGTTCTTATAAAGTAACCATCACTCCAGAACTGCCCACCCCACAACATCTTCTTTACTTCTGGATCTCTTACAAAAATTTCACTCGCTGTGATGCCTTTGGTTATCTGAAAAAACTGATTTTCTATATTTTGCTGAGCAGAAAATATGATACATAAGTAACGATACATTATGACTTTTTTTCATCGAATTATTTTTTGCCGTGTACTGAGGGGAAGCCCTCAAAATCGTGATAAATCCTTGAAAAGGATGATATAAACAGTATTTTTCACCAAAATGATGATAAATTTTCCTCTTGAACTCCTTGTTCAATTAAATGCGACAACTACGCTGACATAGGGGGGATATTTGTTTTAGAAAAACCTTCAATTCCTGGAAATTCGTTCTGGATATCCTTAGCCACCTTTTCAATTACACCAGAACCCCATCCATCTTTTTCTTGCCTTTCAACAATTTCACGTCCTATATCCCAGTACAATTGAATTAACTCTCGATTTACTGCTAATGCAGCCTAGAATTGGGATGATCGTATTTTTATTTTAAGCTGTTTGACAAATTCAACATAATCAGCAGCTGGAACGCCTTGCTTCTTTGAAATAGTCTTCTTATCTTTTGTCATTCAAATCTCTTACTTCAGCTTCAATAATTTCACTAGAATCTGTGACTAAAGTCGCAATCCAAATATTCTGTAGATCATAGAGGACACGGTAACATAACGCAAGAATTGCAAAAAATAATAATTTTATGCATATAGCTTTTAAAAACTACCTAAACCCATTACTACTCGATTAGATTCGATGATGAGTCACAGTTCTAATAACTTTATTAGATCTAGAAAGTCTCCTGCATACCGCATACGCTAAGTGCTTTTTTTTGCTTTTCATCCGATACACCCCTTGTAAATGAAGAATCAACTATTTTGGAAGGTGCTTCTGTAACAAAAGAATCATTCTTGCCTTTCAAATATGCATATTTCCGACTCCACAGCCAAGTTCAATTATTCTCATCACACACCTACCTCTTCAAAGTTTTAAGCTTTAAAAAAAAGATATCAGAATAAATCTATCCCATTTGGGCTATATATTTAATCTTTGCAAGAGCAATCCAATTCTCTATATTGGAGTGTAATTTCAAAAATATATTTGCAATCAGTTTTTTGGAGTTTCTAACTCCAGTGAAAGAAAATAAACCTGTCTGCGCCTTAACCATCGAAAAGAACCCTGTCTTTTCTATAGCAAACATCAGAAAACAAGGATCTTTTTAGATATCTCAGTAGAATGGAATAATCTCCATACCAAGAGATTTATTTAAGTAATGAAGAAACATCCAAATTTTTCTGTTTCCCAACTATCTTCATGTCTTTAATTACTTTTGCATTGCGATCAAACTTCTTTAAATCGATAAATTTCACAGTTTGATCTTCGTAAGATCGATAATAATACTTTAGTGTATTGGGATCTTTCACAGAAGTTAATAAAGTAGAATCATATTCGATTTTTTCCCCATCCTTTTGACGAATAACCCCTATTGGAATATCGAATTGGTTAAGAACATGGAACGTTTGATTTACAGCTTCATCGCTATTTACCGATGGAACTGAAGCTGCAGAAAAAATAGCTGCCCGTACAAATCTAGAAGGAGGTGTAAAGTCTCCTGGAAGACCTCCAAGCCCTGATCCTTGACCAAAACTGGAGAGCTTTAATCCCCTTAGATCAATGGGGCCAACATTAAGGGGACTCAGATTAATATAATTTGAAAGGTTTTGGAGATGCCAATCAAACGATGGAGAGTTTGTGATAGCGCCTAGCACGTTTTCATAAACAACTAATTTACCATCAAGTGGCTCAATAACAATGCTATGTCCCTCTTTATCATATACAATATAATGCATTGGTGGAGGAGCATCTCCCCACCCCTTCATAACAGATGGAGCAATCACAACTGATGAAATCGCATCTTTTACCTCTTCAATGGTAGCAAATTGTGTCAAAATCCAGTTGGGAAATTCAACAGGTGAAAGAGCTTTGGGTTGATTCGCTTTTGTAATACGAGCATATTTTGCATATCCCGGAAAATAAAATGCTGCTGCAACGAGCCCCTTTTCGTTGATGCCATCCATAAGTTTTTTGTCAGTAAAACAGTAGATACCAGCTGCTGCATATTTCGATTTATAAGGCATTCCTGCCCCGTTTGGAATTTCCCCAACAAACTTATAGTTTCTTGGAATGATTGCAACGCTCATATCAATAGCGGTGCCAAATTCTACGGTTCTTCCATTTACAAACGACTCATCTTTGGTTTTTAGTAAGACTCCCGTGCAAGCGGTAATCTCAGTAATACACATTTGAAATACTAGAAAAACAACACAAACTGCGCGAAATATCATAAAAATCCTCAAGTGAACAATAGCTTTGAGATAGAATCCAATTTCTAACCTCTAAATAAGCTATAACTTTTCGCTGCAATTCAGTCCATGATTTCAACAATCAGCTCGTAAAAAAGCCTCCTGTTTGAATTTATATTGTTGGTTATCTTTCTAAAATATCCACACTGCCTGTTTTTAGATTGTAATACCCGCCATAGATAGCGATCGTTTTAGAATTGACCGCATTCTTGATTAAAGAGGATTTGAGTAATAGCTCCGACATTTGCAAAGCGTTAAGTTTAACAGAACTCTCTAGTAAATTTTCAGGGTGCATACTTTTAGCTTTGACAACTGATGGCTCTATTAGATTTGCAATATATGGAATACCTTCTGTTTGCCCTTTAACAACAGCATCGACAGCGCCACAATTTTCGTGTCCCATTACCAAAATTATTCGAGGAGATAATACGCCAACTGCAAACTCCACGCTCTCAAGCTCTGTTGATCCAATAATGTTTCCTGCGATCCGTATTACAAACAAATCGCCAAGTCCCTCATCAAAAATTACTTCCGGAACAACTCTTGAATCTGAGCAAGTAATAATAACCGCAAAAGGAGATTGCGCTTCAACAAGGGTTATTCTTCTTTCATGTGTTCTGTCAGGATGAAGTAATTTTTCATCTACAAATCTTTTATTACCATCTTTCAATCGTTTAAGAGCTGCTTTTGGAGAGTGAACCCCATGAATAAAAGGCATAAAAATTACAAAAAAAATTAAGTATTTCACAAACTCAAATATAGCGCAGATATAATTATTGTGAAACCTTTTTGAGTAATCTCGCTCGATGTTTCTTATCTAGTCATATCCCAACAAGCGTGCTATATTCTCCAGTTACTAACTATGAGCTAGCATGATTATGAAAAAATTCTTTGTATTAGCTATAGGTTTATTTATGACTCTCAACTCACATTCAATTGATGCAAAAAATTTATCACATAAAATTCGTGAGTCAACGTTTGAGTCTACGAAACAATCTATCATAAAAAAAATAATTGCACGTGGAGATCTACCTTACGCAACGATCAACACTCAACTCCAAATACTAAATGACTGCTCCGAGTTTGGTCTAGGCAAGTTTTTAATAGAGAGAGGTGGCTTAAATGGTTACTGGACTAATTATATCGTACAATTTCCTTCCAAAAATGATGTAACTTTTACAAACCAAACTGAAGAGTTTCTCCTTACGCAATCACCGACATGCCTTGCAACTCAAGAGAGATTTAGAATATTTAAATGCATTGTTCAAGAAGAAATCTCTGATAATATTTCTCTAGCTTCTCTTCCTTGCGGATTGATGGCTGACCTACTTGACCTTGACTATTCAAATATAAATTCGTTTTTTTTAACAGGGCTTGACCTTGACAGAGAAACTCTAGGACAGGCTGCTGAATATGCAAAACAAAAAGAATTGGAATCTCATTGCAAATTCGAACAAATCGACGCATGGAAAATAATAAAATCAGCAGAGTATGATATATTAGTTAGTAATGGTTTAGCAATATATGAACCTGATGATGAGAAAGTTATAGATCTTTATCGAAGATTTTATGACGCCTTAAAACCTGGGGGAAAACTTATTACAAGCTTTCTATCACCTCCGCCTGTTCCAGGAAAAGAAACTGAGTGGAACCTTTCTTCAGTAGATATGCAACATGCGCTTCTTCAAAAAATACTCTTTGTTGATATCTTGGATGCTAAATGGCAAACCTTCAGAAGCCAGGAAAAGGTAACAGATCAGCTTCGACAAGCTGGCTTTGAAAACATCCAGATACAATTCGATTCTGCCCGAATCTTTCCTACAATTATTGGAGCAAAGCCAAATAGTTCTGAATAAAAGTTGCAGTTGCCAATTTCGTGCACTTCATAATTGAAACGGCAAAGGTAAATAATCTATAGGGAAAAGCTAGTACCTGTTATATTTCCAACTCATTAATTAGTCGCAACGATGAAAAAACATATTTATAGAATACTACTAGCCTCAATTCTTTTTTCAGTTGCTCCAATGCATGCATCTGAAACAGTTTATCTTTTGCATGGATTTATGCGCTCAGCATCTTCCATGAAAAAAGCATCCAAAGCACTAAATAAGGTTGGCTTTGAGACAATTCTTTGGGATTATCCCAGCCGAAAGAAAAAAATTGAAGAACATGCGCAAGATTTAGTAAAAGAGCTTCGAAAAACAGCTAAAAAAAACCCTGGAGAGCCTATACATTTCTTTACACATAGCATGGGTGGGATCGTTGTTCGTTCAGCAATAAATCATCCTAAATGCCCACATGAGGCTAGAATTGGAAAAGCGGTTTTACTTGCTCCACCAAATAAAGGAAGTAGATATGCTCATTTTCTAAATTACATTAGACCTGTTAAAAAACTTGTAGGAAAAAAGTCAGGAAAAGAGCTTTTTAGAACCTCTGATTTTGATCACTTAGGTAACTTTCCAAGTACCATGCAAGTAATGGTCATCTCCGGCACTTTTGGATGGAATCCTGTTCTTAAAGGAAAAAATGATGGAAAGGTTACATATAAAGAATCTCAGCTCGATACTCCCTATAAACATAAGAAAGTATTTGCTGGTCACTCGTGGATTATGAAGTCTAAAAAAGCCATTGAAAAAGGCGTAGATTTCATGCTACAAGATTAGAATCATTACCAAACAATCTCTTTTCCATCTCGGAAAAATTTCCCTGTTGGACCATTATCTGGAAGCGTTGCCAAATAAACTATCATCTCAGCTCCTTCTTCGGGTGTTTTTGGAGCATCTTTACCACCCATTTGAGTATGAACCCATCCAGGACACATTGAATTTACCTTCACATTTTTTGGTAAAGATTGCGCAAGCGTTACGGTAACAGCATTTAAACCGGCTTTTGTAATGCTGTAAATTGCAGGTCCTTCTAATCCCTCTTTAAAGGATCCCCATCCAGATGAAACGTTTACAATTCGCCCATATCCATTTTTGATCATTTTGGGTGTAAAAGTTCGTATAAGGTTAATCGGCCCTAAAAAATTTACATCAATACCTTGATGCAGATCTTTTTCAGAAAGATCTAAAAGAGTTCCTTGAGGTAACACTCCCGCGTTATTAACAAGTACATCTAAAGAGCCATATGAGTTTTGAATTGTAGTAGCTGCTTTTTGAATGCTCTCTAGTTTTGAAACGTCAAGTGAAATAAAACTCACATCAAGGCCTTGATCAGAGAGTTTTTTCGCTGCAAATTCACCTTTTTCATGGTCACGAGATCCAAGTAAGACCTTCATTCCTTTTTTGGCTAACTCTTCACAAGCTGCAAAGCCAATTCCACGATTACCACCAGTCACAAGAGCAAGCATTTTTACCACCAAAATTATATTTGAACACAGATACTATCTTATTTAAGATCCATTCCTCAAGATTTTTGGCAAAAAAAAACTGTTACTTACAAGTAAGTAACAGTTTTTTTAGACTTGAAACTAAGAAAGACTAGAAACGTCTTCCTCCGCCACCAAATCCACCACGACCACCGCCGCCTCCGCCACGAGGACCACGATCTGTTTGTGGACGAGCTTCGTTTACTGTAAGAGTTCGACCTGCAAGTTCAGTGCCATTCAATGCATCGATTGCCGCTTGAGCCTGATCTTCATCACCCATTTCTACAAATCCAAAACCTTTAGATCTGCCTGTATCTCTATCCATAATGATAACTGCTGATACAACTTCACCGTGAGCTTCAAATGCTTCTTTGAGTTCTTCTTTATTTAAATCATGAGAAATATTTCCCACATATAATTTTTTGTTACTGGCCACTGGGCTCTCCTAAAACTGCGGCGCTTTTATAAAAATAAAAGTGCACTGAATATTCTAATTTTCTACGTAGGAAAAAAACTTTGAAGTAATATTTCACTACCGCAGTAATTATACGCGTATATATGTGATTTAAGCTAGAAAAATGTATCTTTATTTATGCTTAGCTTTAATACAAGCTATCCTGCTTCATGAAAATTTGCTAGATTACTTGAAAACAACCGTCATTTTTCGCCCTTTCAACCTCAAAGTGCACAAAAAAATTAAAATAAAAAATAGTCAGAGATAGCTAAATCCTCTACGGTGATTCTTTAAGGAAAAACACACCAAATGCTTGAGTCAGGGTTTTCCTTTGCAAAACCAAATCATTCATGGGAAAGAGGCCTAAATGAGCATACAAATGGACTGATAAGGCAGTATTTTCCTAAAGGTAAAAAATTTAGCGAGATAACAGATTAGGAACTTCAAATAGAAGGATCTTCTTAACAATAGCCCCCGAAAAGTGTTAGAACATAGGACCCAGTTAGAGGTATTTGGCAATTTTTCAAAAAAAAGTCTTATATTCGTCCACTTTAGAGTTGAAACGGCGATCCTAAGTTTAGTTATGTGACTTACAAGCTAAGAAATATTTAACCATTCCAACGAACCTCGGTATCACCAACTCCATCCCATGCTTTTTCAATATATCTAGCTCGTAAAGTACCATCACGACCTGATCCAAGGATTTTTGCTGCATCACAAATTCTTACTAAAGCATCTTGTGCAAGTTCACTGGACTTAAGACCTTTATAATGATCAAAAATACCTTGCCCAACTTTTTTACATTTTTTTTCTGTCTCACCTTGGTCTATCAAGAAAGAAGTTTCAATATTGTATAACCAAGTTGCATCAGGAACAACTGGATGCAAGTCAAACAGAGCTCGATTCAAAAAGTTTTCGTAGGTCATTACAAATATTCTACCATCTTTAGAAGGACCAAATACTTTTATCGTTTCAGAACCACTGAATTCGGTAGCTTGCGTATAATAGATATATTCCTTTGATTGCACTTTTCTAGTGCCAAGAAGAATTACATCTGCACAATCTGAAGTAGCTTTAGTAGTGTTAGGTTTCCAGCCAAACACGGAATAGCCATCTACTTTATCTCTTAACTCAAAAGGTTCACCAGTATAAAAATTAGGCCCCATTCTACCAACAGCAACAAGAGGACCATTCTCTTGAAGCGAGTTTTCTAATTTTTCGAAAGTAGAATAGGGATAAGGAGGAACTCTATAATAAGTATCTGCATATACAGCTTCTGGTTTTTGAAAAAAAAGAAGTGAGTTTTCAGGGTTAATCGCCATACAAATACCAAAATTAAATAATAAATAAATCATTTTATCGAACAATTTTCTTTCATACCAGATTTTTTTCTTCTAGATTTGTAATATCTATAAAAAAATCTTGTATAAACAGAAACCAACCTCTCCTTCTGTCTAATTAGTTAATTAAAATTGAAGTATTTATTTTCTATAATGATTTTTCATATAATACTATTTAATTCTAGCTCTAAATGAATCAAATATGTCATTCTAGTTGCCAGCTTATGGTCTGTAGTTTGCAGATCACGAAAAATTTAGCCATTTCCTTCTGCCATCTCTTAAGATTTCAGAATGATACAAAATTTTTAAATCTAAGAGATAAGCTACCCTACCTTAAAGCTAAACAACGGTTATTACATGACATTTGATGATTTACCACTCAATCCCTTAATTCTTAAGGCGATTGCAGCGGCTGGATATAAAACACCTTCCAAAATTCAAGAAAAAGCAATTCCTGCGGTAATTGAAGGATCTGACATAAGAGCATCAGCTCAAACAGGTACAGGAAAAACAGCGGCATTTCTATTACCAGCGCTCAATAGACTTGCGGAGCCAAGCAAGAAAAAAGGTCGAGGACCAAGACTACTTATCTTAGCCCCTACTCGTGAACTTGCTATGCAAATTACTACGCAAGCCCAAAAATACAGTAAATATTTAGAGCGTGTTACATCTGTTTGTATTAGTGGTGGAGTGCCATATCCCCCACAACTTCGTCAGTTATCTCGTCCACATGACATTTTAATAGCAACTCCTGGAAGACTTATCGATTTCATCGAAAGAGGTAAAATTGATTTTTCTAGATTAGAGATGATTGTACTTGATGAAGCAGATCGGATGCTTGATATGGGATTTGTAGAACCTGTGGAACAAATCGTTGCAAAGACGCCTAAAGATAGACAGACCCTCCTTTTTTCAGCAACAATGGAAGGTGCTGTTCTAAAACTATCTGAAAGATTACTCAATGACCCAAAAGATATTATTGTCCACGCTGTAAAAGAGAAACACGACAATATCAAACAAATCATTCACTTTGCTGATGATATGCGTCATAAAAACAAACTTCTCAATCATATTTTGGAAAACACTGACATTGAGCATGCAATTGTATTTACCGCAACAAAGAGACATGCGGATCAACTTGTAGATGAACTGCGTGACCAAGACATCAAAGCAAGCGCTTTGCATGGTGACTTGAATCAAAGACAACGAACTAGAACGATTACCCAGTTCAAAGCAGGTAGAGTTAAAATACTTGTAGCAACGGATATTGCAGCTCGAGGCATCGATGTACAATCAATTACACATGTAATTAACTTTGACCTTCCTCACTGCGTTGAGGATTATGTGCACCGAATCGGAAGAACAGGTAGAGCTGGAGCCAAAGGTACTGCTATTTCCTTTGCAGCAAGACGTGACCAAGTCTTAGTGAAAAAAATTGAAAAGTTCACAGGCCACAATATTGAAATCACTGAGATTACAGGATTAGAGCCTCGAGCTAAAAGCAAAGCTCCTAGGCCTAATAATAAACGAAGACGTTTTAAACCAAATGCAAATCGAGGATTTAGACCAAGATCTAAAAAATAAGCTTCTTCTAACATCAATTAATACGGCCATCTTCTGGCCGTATTAATAATCCAATTGGATAGTTAAATCTGAAAACAAAGTCTCAACCAATACGCGAAAAGTGGATCATCGAATACAACTTTTCCTTTGGTTGTCCCTTCTTCATCTAAAATTCCTTTTGTCTTAAGAGCTTTTAGAGACGAGTGAAGAGCTGGAGCGCTTGCTATTTCATACTTCAGGAGAAATTCCTTATTGAATAAAGAATTCCTTTCATTTGCAGCGAGTCTTAAAACTCTTCTTTGAGGTAATGTTAACGAATTAAGCAGTGTTTGATAAGCGTAGGCATTCTGCCTTGAAACCGTTTCTAGCACTTCTTCTACATCTGTCGTACTAATTTTGACTCTTGCTTGCGCTACTAAATGGAAACAAACCATCTGCACGTAATTCGGCGTATCTTGAACAAGGCCTCTTAGATGATCAATCGACTCTTTAGTGCATTGAATACCGACCAAATTAAATCTCTTCATTACCCAGTCAGTAAACTCGGCTCCAAAGACAGGAAATTCAATAATTTGACATGAACGATATAAAGGTCTTGTGGGATCATTTAACATTTCTGAAATAAGACTCTTTCTTGATCCTGTAAATAAAAAAGACACATTAGCAAGTCTTTGTAGATGCGTTCTTAGAGTTGCTTCAAGCCATCCTTTATCATCTATTTCCGATATCTTCTGAAATTCATCAATCACAATAACTACCTTACTTCCAAGTAAAGATAGCCCCTCCAATAAGTCTTGAATTGCATTTTTGACATCTTCCTCTTGTAATTGTCCCAGAGTAACGCCAAGGCTTGAACTTCCTGTCATGGGATCAAAATCTGCCGAAAATTTTGGAATCCTTCTTGAAACTCCATTCCACCATGATTTTAGTGCATTCTTAAATGGTCTTCTAGAGCGAACAGAACGAAGTAATTGATGCAGAAAATCTCTATGTGATGTGATGTTAAAGACGTCTACAATAATGCAATCATAGTTTTCGTTTTCTAATATCTTTAATAGATTCAGTGCAAAAGAAGTTTTTCCAAACCTTCTTGGTCCCATCAAGACAACATGAATCTGATTTTCTAAAAATTGCTTTACGCTTGATGAAAGACCAGGTCTTGGAAGATAGTAATCTTCCTCTACTGGATCACCGAATTTAAATGGGTTTGTCGCTAATTTCTTCATATGCCAATTTTTAACAAATTACTTAAAAATTGACAAGTGAAAATATTGAATTTACTCCATACTCTGAAATTTTCTTCAAATAAAATTTTTGCACTTAAAAGCATCTATAGCCATTTTTCTGAACATAGAGACCATAAATAAAATTATTATTCTACTTTTCTTACATGCCAATTTTTAACAAATTACTTAAAAATTGGCATGTGAAGAAGACGGCTTGCAATTCATCCAATAAAAAACTATCTTCACATTGCGCATTAAGAAGGTGACTCTCATACACAAGCAGCGTTTCGTCGAATAAACATGCTAGGCCAGATTTACTTTCAAGAATTCGTATTCTTGCATTTTGTCCTGGAAAATTTATAGATGAAAACAACTTTTCGGGTGCTCAAATCCGAAACATTGTAAAAAATGAAGATACAATCATTACGAGATACGCATCAGGAGCAAATAAAATAGGGACTGACCCAAAAGTAGTATCGTGGTAAACCACCACGAGAATCAACGCCCTCACAATCACCTATCAGCGGATTTTCAGCGCTCTGCAAGAGGATACGTAAACCAGTTTCTTCAAACAGGAAATATTTACTAAGCTACATATTCTTATAATTAGTGGCTGCCTATATTTTAAACAACAATCACTTCTTTCCTATAAGTCTGCTTTTAATAGAAATTAAAAAGCTAATAGTGTAATCTTTGCTGGCATCTTGAAAACAGTTATATGGTTTGATGCTTAGATCGATTACAAAACATCTCCTTTTCATTTTTTTATCGACTAGCCTATTTGCTAAAGATGGCATCGAGTATTTCAAATATGAAAATGCCACTTCATCTTCTCTTCGCATTTTCGGAGGTGCAATCTCAGCACATGTGATTCAAATAGATCCAAAAAAAATTGAAATTAAAGCTGTTAAAGCAAATGACAATGGCATTGGAAGAGAAACGGTTCTCTCTCTTGCGAATAGACATGGAGCTATCGCTGCCATAAATGGTAGCTTCTTTGGATCGGATGAAATCCCTTCAGGAATTCTTAAAATCAACGATTGGTATACTCTATCATCCAAACCGAGGGGTTGTATTGGTTGGTCAAGAAATAATACCTCCTTTCAATTTGATCGCCTAAGCGCCTTTTTAGAATGCGAATATCCTGGTGGCTCGTTTTTAGTAGATGGACTTAACCGAAAAAGAAAGACAGGTGAAACTATCCTATTTACTCCACCATTCCATCGATCAACCCTTACTGATCTTGATGGTGAAGAACTGATTATAAAAAAAACAGCAATCAAAGAAATCAGAAAAAATAAAGGTAGTTCCTTTATCCCTCAAAAAGGACATGTTCTTTCAATCCATAATAAACACTCTCATTTTGGTCATTTCCAACAAAAAGGAAAAATTCGCTTCAACATGGAGATTTGTCCTCAACTAAATCCTTCGAACCCATGGCATTCTTGTGATTTTATTGTGGGAGGAACCCCCCTGCTAATCTATGATGGAGAAAAAATCTCTGATTATTCAACAGAAAATGTCAACACTTCCTTTTTACAGACGAAAAGAGCAAGAACTGCCATTGGGCTTCTTCCAAATGGTCATATCCTTTTTGTAACTGTTGATGAAAAAACACTTTGGGGTGGAATGACTATCTCAGAACTTGCAGATCTTATGCAATCGCTTGGATGCAAATACGCCTTAAATCTCGATGGAGGCAGAAGCTGTAATATGGTTTTTGAAGGAAACATTATCAATGAACCAATGGGTGAAAAAGACGGGGCTTTTGGACCTACTAGTATTAGGCCTGTGTCCGATGCAATTATTGCAATATCTAAAAAAAACTCCTCATAATTTTGTAATGAAAATCCTATAGCTTTTCCTCAAGCTCTGCCCATTTTTCAAAAAGAGTGTCGATCTCTGCCTTGATTTTTTCTATTTTTTTACAAACCTTTTGTAGATCTACAAGATCCTGTGATTCTAAACTCTTCTCAAGAAGCTGCAATTCTTTTTCTTTTTGTTCTAATTTTTTCTCAATGCGTGATCGCTCTTTTCTCTCTTCGCGATTTCCTGAGTTTTTTTTCTCTTTTACAACAGGTTTTGGGAGATCTGTTTTATGAAGATTTTCAAACTGCGCATACTCTGCAAAAAACTCACCCCTTCCATCATGTAGGCTTAAAAATTGATTACAAACTTGATCAAGAAGTGATCTATCATGTGAAATTAATATAACAGCTCCAGGAAAACCAATTAACCCCTTCTCTAAAATTTCAAGTGTTGGAATATCTAAATCATTGGTAGGTTCATCAAGTAGTAAGATATCTGCCTCTCGAAGCATGAGTCTAGCAATGGATATTCTAGCTCTTTCTCCTCCAGATAATTTATCAATGGACATACTTAGTAGATCTGGTGAAAACAAAAATCTTTTACAAAATCCATTTACGTGGATCATCTCTCCTCTATAACGCACGAACTCACCGTCTGGTGAGAGAGCCTCTTTGAGGGTAATTCCAGGAGGAAGTTTTTCTTTTTGTTGATCAAAATATACAATTTTTAAATCATCTGCTCTTTTAATCGTCCCCATATCGGGTTCAATTTCTCCTGCAAAAAGACGCATAAGCGTCGTTTTGCCAGATCCATTTGATCCCATAAGACCAAGCTTTAAACCAGCTGTAATATTAACATCAAGGCTTGCAAAAAGGGTTTTATCTCCCATTATTTTTTTAAGATTTACACAGGTAAGTAATTTGCGAGTTTGCCGATTGCTGCTTGCAAAATCAATTTGAACTGTTTCAGTCTTGTTTCGCTCTTTTAGGTCTTTGTGCTTAGCAAATATCTCATCTGCCTGATCAATTCTCGACTTTGATTTAGTCGTTCTAGCTTTTGGTGAGGTTTTTAGCCACTCAGATTCTTTTCTTACTTTGGTACTGATTGATTTTTCTTGCTGGAGTTGCCCTTCAATAAAGCGTTCTTTTTTTTCCTGAAAAAATCGATAACTTCCATCTACTGAAAAGAGGCCTCCTGGATAAACAGGATTTATTTCAATAATCTTGCTCGTCACGTTTTCCAAAAAGGATCTGTCATGACTAATTACCAAAAAGGTCTTCAGCTCTCTTTGTAAAAAAGTCTCAAGCCACAGAATTGATTCTAAATCTAAATGGTTCGTTGGTTCATCTAATAAAAGCACATCTGGAGCATGTATCATTGCTTTGGCAATAGAAAGTCTTTTCTTCCAACCACCAGACAAGTATTTAGCTGACTTTTCTTCTCCACTAAAGCCAATTTTAGTAAGCCACTTATGTACAAGAAGTTCTTTTTCAGCATCTAACTCACTTTCCCTTATAGATGCTAAAAGAATATCAAAAGGAGTCTTGTTTTCAAAAACACTCTCTTGGGGCACATACCCTACTCGGAGATCTTTTTTGATAACAACATTGCCACTATCTGGACTTTCTAACTGACAAAGAATTTTTAGTAGAGTTGATTTGCCCGCACCATTTGGTCCAATAAGACCAATGCGATCTTTTTCAAAGATGCTACATTCTAAGTCTTTAAAAAGAACTCTTGCTCCATAGGACTTAGTGAGTGATTGTGTGTAGATAAGCTGTGACATAGCTACTATTATACCACTTCTACACTAAATATTAGAAGAGGAAGAAGCACCTTTCTCAATGTATTGGAGCTTTAATTTACAAAAAAATGATTAATCAGTTTCATCACTAAAAAGAATGAACCACTCAAGCCAGCTGTACACGCCATCCAGCATGTTTATCACCCGGCAGGTCTACTACTTTTTCTTCTATAACTGCTCTAAGTAAATTGAGCATATTAAACCTTTTTTCAGTTTTAGGCATATCATCTGGTTTCTCAAGAGTGCTCGGATAGAACGTCATGGACTGCGTCATTGGTCCGATTGTAAAAAATGCATTCCAACAATCAACAAGCCAAGGATGCTGAATCAAAATTATTGGACATCTTGATACTTCTGGCTCTTTTCCATCCTCTTTATACACACCAAAAGTATTAACAATTATAAATGGAGTTTTATGAATTCCAGACACTATTGAGATATTTTCTGAAAAAACATGCTCGCGAAGATTATGCTTATCTACGGGAGGATGATTAGTTCGAAGCTGTAGTGGGTGCAAATTTGCTTTAAAATTTCTACTCCCACCAAAAAGATGTTCGATAAAAGAATCTGGTATGGACGCCTCTATTTTTTTAGTAAATAGGTTTACATATGCTTCTTTTAGATTTTTCTTTGGAGCATCACTTGCTTGATCTTCGACACCAGTTTCTAAAAAAAACTCTTCAAAGTGACGTCTCCAAAGTGAATTATCATTTGAAAGTGCATACCATGACCTAGACACTTGAGATGCCCTTGCAAGATCAACTAGTGGTAAATAACTCAAAACACCCAAACACAGTTCTATGGGCAATTCGAAATCCCCCGCTTTGAAAGTTTCTGTTTGAATATTTTCTATATTTGTCTTAACAAAACCTGAGTCAATAGTTGCAGCCATAACTCTCTCCTAATATTCATTAAGTTAATTATACTAAAAAAACGCTAAATAAACCAATTTTAATTAATTTTTAAACATAAAAATTAGTTAAAATTTAAAGTTTGTTTTGTCAAAAAAAAGAATAATTTGACTTATTTTTATATAACAAAAACTATTTTGTATTAATATATATTGAGCTTGATGAGAATGATGAATACGAGAGTTTAGAGAAATTATTCGGATTATACTTCCAAATAAAGTTGATTGAGCTAGTCTTGTAGAAGCAGAGAAGAGCTTTTTTCCCTGTTCATTTAAAACAAAAAATTTACATGCGAGTAAAATATGGATTGATCAGTAAGGAATTGATAACTCTTTCTCTCTGAATGTAACTTTGGCTCTATGTTAACCATCTCAAACATTCGCACTATCTTCCGAGGAAAACAACATTTTATATCTAAATGCAAGCACTTTATGGTTCACATCGAATTACAAGAAAAGTCTCTTAATTATATAACAAAGAGACTTTTTTAGAAAAACTATCTCTTTTTTCCTACCTTTACAGTACTACCATTGAATTTTGTAAGAGTAAACCCAGAGAAACTTTCATTAAATAAAAATGACGTATTATTAAGAATGTCGATTGCAACTTTTTCACCAAGTAAAAGCCCTTCATAGCCATCTGATCTGTAATGAACACCTGCATGATCTCTTCCAAGGGCTATATTTGATGCAAGTTTATTGAGCTCTCCTCCAACGGTTAGAGTACCTACATATGGAATAAGAGTGTCATTGGTTGCGTTTGGCTCAAGTGGAGATGGAATAACAAAGTCTTCATTAAAAAAGGCTTTTAAGATAGTGACCGCCGCACCCATAAGTGTTGCGTGCCCTGCTGGGTAGGATGGATGCGTTGGGCATCCTTCAGGATAGGCCTGAGGTAGAAAATAGGATCCAAATGTAGCAAAGATATTAGTAAGAGCCGTTGAAGAAATAAGCTCATTACTTATTCCAAGAGAAAGACCATCTGCTTTTTGTTTATGAACATAGAAGCCGTATTCTTCTGGTCTGGTTCTTGTATTTACTTGCCACTTTTGATACCAAGCCGCCTTTAGACCTTCATGGATCGCAGTTCTGACTAGTTCGAGTACTTGAGAAACACTAAATGTCACAAATCCAACTTGGGTTGGATTACCAAGATAGGGATTTGATGGATCTAAAGCCCCATCACCGTATGAAAGTAAAATAAGAGCAGCATTAAAGGCTCCTTGCCCAGGAAAGTCCCCATGCACGTATTCCGCTAAATCACGTGGTGTTCTTAAAAATATAGGGGTAGGCGCAAAAGCAGTTGTAGATCCTGCAGGCCCACCATTTATATTGGTATACCAATCTGAAAAGTTAGTTAAAAAGTCATTGGTAGTACCTCCAACTGGAACGGTTTGCTCAGGCGAAATGGTAGTAGATCCATAGGGTACTTCTTGGTATAGAAATTGAGAAACATAGGGACCTACCAAATCTCCTGGAGTATTTCCTCGCAAAAAGGTCTCGGGAGTTACAGCCCCAGAAACTCTTGGCCCATTAAAAACAGAAAGAGTATTGAGTTCTGTAACAGCTGATGCAACAATCGGATCTGTATTAAATTCATTAAAGGGAACATCTCTAGCAAGTACAGTCCAATACAATTCAACCATCTCACCTGCGACTTCAAGAGAAGAAAAACTTGGAGCGGGTCTAATTGCATTTTTCCAGCCATCAACTCCCGTTAAGGAATAGGCAAACAGCCCTTGTGGATTGATAAGTTTAGTGATTCCCATCCCCATTTGAATATTATTAAAATCAGACTGGTTCCCAGAATAAATGGCTTTGAGCATAGAATTAAATGCAGATGGATTGATAAAGCCTGAACTAAGGTGATCAAGCCCCTTTCCAAAATTTCCTCTAAAATCTGCATAAACTTGCATATCTGAGTTTTGAGATTGAGCATCTAAGTTTTTTTCTCCATCAAACTGGGCAACACTCAGTTTTGTATTACATGAAGACTTTTGTCTCTCTTCTCTCATGAATTTAAAGAAGTCTTTGTTACTGAGTGTTTGCGCTTCTCTTATAGAAAAAATTGCGCTAAATAAAATGATACCATGAAGCAGCTTATTCATATTTTCTCCTTCTAAAATTCATATTTTGCAAGTAATCTAAGACCTAAATTCCATCTCGTTAAATCTGGAATTTTCATTGATGCCCCAAATGAATTAGTGACGGTATCTTCCCCATATTTACTCCAATCAAAAAATGGAACAAAAGAAAGAGAAAAACACTGGCATGGTTGATTCATAGTTACGATGAGCGGAAGCTCAGCTCTAAATGCATTTTCTTTATCATTATGCAAGTTACTTGAAAGCACATCCAAACGAGAATATACATCTGGTCTCCATTCAAAAAAGGATCCCAATGTAAAAAACGGAGAAAATGCCCATGAAAGGTGAAAACCTACGGGAATAAAAAGTTTGTCATATTCGTAGAGTAAATTAAACATATCGGGTTCTTGTCTATATCTTAGCCGATTCCATCCAAATCCAATAAATGGAATAAAACGTCCTCTACCTTGAGAATAACAAAACCTTGGTCCCATTTGTATTTCTGCAAAATACTCCGCAACTTCACTTCTTTGAAAAGGCTTTCCTGTAATAGGCCCCGCGTTCCAACTTCCTTCAAAATCTGCGTTAGAGTAAAACCATTTGTGGGTATATCCAAGACCAGCTTTTACACCTCCCATATATCCTTCTAGATCTTTGGGAGCGTCAAAGTCAATTCTTGTGTAATTGAAAAAAGGACCTGCATGCACGTTGAAAGTATGCGCTGAAAGGGTCAACATCGGAAAGGCAAATAAAAGAAGAAGTTTTTTCATATGTAGCACCATTTTTTTCTATCAAGCGTAGCAAGAAAAACGCAAAAAAGAACAGGAAAAATGCAATATATTTACAAAACAGCTTTAGAACCGTTTCAAGAATGAATGGCAATAGGGTAATTTATTGTTTTTGGCATAGTACTCTTGGTGGAAATCTTCCGCTTTGTAAAATGCACTTGCAGGTAAAACTTCTGTTACAACATCAAAACCTTTTCTTCTTAAGGTTTCGATGAGTTTATGCGCGATAATTTTCTGCTTATCACTAAGATAATAAATAGCTGATTGATATTGATCACCAATATCTGGGCCTTGACCATCTTTTTGAGTAGGGTCATGAATTTCGAAAAAAAGCTTTGCTAAATCTTCAAAACAGTTGGTTTCGGGATCAAAAAGAACCTCTAAAGCCTCTCTATGACCTGTTTTGCCTGAGCAAACTTCTTCATAGCTCGGATTTACAGTATTTCCACCGATATATCCAGCCGTTGTTTTCTTAACGCCTTTTTCCTTCTTAAGAAAGTGTTCTATTCCCCAAAAACAGCCTCCAGCAAAGATTGCTCTTTCATAACCTTCTTTTGTAAATGCTGGAGCAAATTCCATAGAGATGGAATTTGCGCAGTGGCGCGTGTTTTTGTCTGTCAAATTTTCCCCTGTAAAAACATGGCCGATGTGCCCTTTGCATCTGCTGCAAACTATTTCTACTCTTTGACCATCTGGGTCTGGAACTTTGTCTACTGCTCCTGGAATTTCATCATCAAAACTTGGCCAACCACATCCAGAATCGAATTTGGACTTAGATTCAAAAAGTGGATTATCACATTGTTTACAAAGGTAAATACCAGCATCACTACATGTTATATATTTCCCAATGCCGGGCCTTTCAGTGCCTTTTCGAAGAATAACATCTTCTTCATCAGACGATAATTCATGCGTTTTTTTCATATGATCAGATGGCTCCAAATTCTAACGGCAATATATCTTGAGTTATTTTTTTTCATTAAATACCATAAGTCCTTTTTTCAAAATGACTATGAGTAAATTATGATATTTTCTACTAGCTCCATAAAAAAAGTTTATTTTGGGCTAATTACTATCATATCCCTATTTGGCAATAATTTACATTCCTCCGAAAAAGGATTTATTACATGTCGCCCATGTGGAGGCGGTAGACTTGGTAATCAAATGTTTTCGATTGCAGCAACGCTAAGCATTGCAATTGATGAGAATATCAATGCTTACTTTCCGTATCTTAATCAAGTAAGAAATGCAGATACTCCCATGAATAAAGAAAAGATCTTCTGGAGATTAAATAATTCTTTTCCACCCAAAAGTCCGAAACACACGATCATTGGAGTTGGTGATAACAAAAAGAAAAATAACTTACGGATGAAAGGTAAATTTAAAGATGGGGTCTGCTCCAGATTGCAATGTTGGTCAGAAAATCACTTTATTCATACGCCCTTTCAACCTCGAAGTGCACAAAAAGATTAAAATAAAAAATGGTCAGAGATAGCTAAATCCTCTACGGTGATTTTTAAACGAAAAACACACCAAAAGGAGGAAATATGCCCAAAGGCTACCATCATCTGACCAAGT